>JBBQMX010000223.1:0-4609 GCA_038329375.1 Pseudomonadales bacterium
AACCGATACAGATAATGTTCAGGCGCGTCAGACTTATGAAGTAGCCGTGATCCGCGGTGATCGTCGAACCGGCACCCGCGAGATTGCTACCAATGTCACGACCGGCACGCAAACTTTCCGCAAACCGATCGATAACATTGGCGCCAAGTCGTTCACCGATTACGAAGCCTATGCTAATACCCACATCTACGACATTGCCATTCCTGGCTGTAGCACTAACGGCAAGGTGTTTGTAGGGCAGCGTAAGGAAGCGTTCGCGGTCAACCTGGGTGAAATCTTCGACCTGGTCAATACTAATCCCTTGGGCCCCCGTGATGCAGAAGGCCCTGGTGACCTGGCCGACAAGAATGTCACTTCCTTTGCCCTGGAAGTTCCGACCGCCTGCCTGACCGGCACGGCCAATACTGCAATGGACGGTACCGGTGATCCTGTGATAGGTGCCTGGACCACTGCCAGTGTGCGTCAGGCACGGGTAATCAATCCGGCCCCCAAGGCTAACGGCAAGGGCGCAACTGTGGAAGGCGGTGCCTACGTGCAGGTTTCCCGGCTCGGTATGCCGCTGGTGAACGAAGTGGTTATTGGCCTGAAAGACAAAGACGCTTTCAACGCCAGTGAGCCCAAGGACGACGGCCAGTTCGCGATTTATGTCACCAACCCGACATTGCCCGAATTGCTGGAAATCCTCTTTGGTAGCGCCGGTGCCGTCGCACCGGACAACTTCCCCCGCACGGACTTGGTTTCTGCGTTCCTAACTGGTGTTGAGACGCTAAACATGCCTGCTGGCGTGACCGGCTCGGAAATGCTGCGTTTGAACCCGGCGATTGCTGCCACTCCCGCTGCAAGCCAGGACGACCTGGGTGTACTCGGCGGTGACGCTGCTGGTTTCCCGAACGGCCGTCGTCCAGTCGATGACGTGGTGGATTCCGCTCTGCGTGTCGTAATGGGCGCCCTGACCACTGACGCACCGAACAAGGACGCCCCGTTCACCGATGGCGTTCAACTTAACCCGGCCGAATTGCAAACCGTGTTCCCATACCTGGCAACGCCGATTGCCGGCTCACCCAACTCGTAAGGAGTGACTGATGAAACTCACTATGAAGTTAACCGGAGTGGCCCTTCTCGGGCTGACTCTGGCCGGGTGCTTTAACGGTAGTAGCGGTAGTAGTAGCCGGAACGACGGACCCGGTGTGGTTCAGAGCCAGGAATTCACGCAGTTCGTGAAGGACGAGATCGACAACACCTCCGATAGCCGCAAGGCGGTTAACATCAATGATCTGGAGTTCAGCTTCAATGATCAGAATAACGAACAGGCCTTTGACGAGCTGTTCTGATGCGTGTGAGTGTGCCCGTCAGTTTACACCCGGTCTCCGACTGACGGAACTTTACCCTGCCCTTCGGGGCGGGGTTTTTTCGGGGTTGCTGGCACTTTCGCTGGCAACCCCGGCACTTGGCGCACCAGCACCGATACAAAACGATTTCCGCGATGACCAGGTTCTGCTGAATCTGCCCAACCTGTCATCCACCCAAACATCTGACATCCGCACCGCCCAACAGCTTGCGGAGCAGGTCCAGACACATCTGCAGCAAGCTCGCAGTGAAGGCGACCCCCGCTTTCTGGGTTACGCCCAGCGCCTGTTGCAAGACTGGCCTGATGACCGCATGACGGACCGCCTGCGGGTGCTCCGGGCTACTCTCTGGCAAAGCCTGCACCGATTTGATGATGCCCGTGAAGATCTCAATCAGGTTCTCGCCCGCGATGGCGACACCCAGAATCACGTCCAGGCATTACTGACACTGGCGAACCTTGAAATCGTTCAGGGCCGCTACTCAGAAGCCCTGACTGCCTGCAAACAACTGGAAAAACTCTACCCAGGCCTGATAGCCGCCAGTTGTCGGGCCCAGGTATTGGCTCGCACTGGCCAGGCAGACACCGTCTATACCGAGCTGAAAGCACAGACGCAACAAGCTCAAGGCCAAGGCCAAGGCAATACCACCGCGATGCTATGGGCCGAAGGCACTTTGGCCGATATCGCCGCCCAGCTCGGCCGGCCGGAAGCAGAACAGCACTGGCGTAATGTGCTCGCGCTGGACCCGGAAGACCTGTATAGCCGAACACAACTGGCGGACTGGCTGATTCAGAAGCAACGCTTCGAGCAGGCGGTAGCGCTGACAAAAGGATATGATGCCGTCGATTCACTCGCCGTGCTCAGGGCCATTGCGCTTCAGGCCACCGGTTCCGGGCAGGCAAAGAGTTTGATTGCGTCCCTGGACGAGCGCTTCACGGAAGCCCGCTGGCGAGGCAACCTGCTACATCAGCGGGACTACGCTCGCTTCCTGCTCGATATTCAGCAGCAACCGGACGAAGCCCTGACCTACGCCCGGGAGAACTGGCAAAGCCAGCGCGAGCCCATGGATACACGACTGCTTCTGCGGGCCGCCGGCGCCACTGGCAACTCGGCTGTGATCGACACTACCGGCGAATGGCTGGCCAGTATTAACCAGCGCGACGCCCGTTATCCGGAGGTTCAGCCATGAAACACGCCCTGCAAAGCTGGCTGCTTTTAATGATGGCTTTCGGTAGTGCCACGGTGGCAGCCCACAAAGCCAGTGACAGTTTTATCTATCTTGACCAGAGCAACCCGGATGCCACCACACTGCGTGTGGATCTGGCGTTGCGGGATCTGGCCCTGGTGTTACCCCTGGATGGCAATAACGACCAGCAGCTCACCGGCGCCGAAGTCCGGGCCGCGCGGCCGGCCATCACCGGCCTGGTGGCCGAAGGCGTTACCATTCTCAGCGATCAGGGCAACTGCGCCCTGGCAGGCCAGCAATGGGGCCTGTCCCGTCACAGCGACGGGCCCTACGCCGCAGCTCGTTATGGCATTCAATGCCCGGACGGGGCAAAGCCCACCGGGATAACCTATGACCTGTTGTTCGATGTGGACCCACTGCATCGCGGGCTTGTTCAGTGGACGACCACAGAGGGTGAATCACTCGCCGTGCTCGGGCCGGACAGCAACCGACTTGACCTTACCGCCAGCCAGCCGTCAATGCTCGGTACCTTCGGTACGTTCCTTTACGAGGGCGTGATTCATCTGCTGATCGGGCTTGATCACATTCTGTTTCTGCTGGTGCTGATACTGCCCGCGACCTTTGTTCGCCAGCAACAGCTCAAGCTATCACGGACCACGCCCACCGTGTCGTTTTCAACCCGACTATGGGAACTGGCGGGTATCGTGTCCGCGTTTACCGTTGCGCACTCCATTACCCTGGCACTGGCAGCACTGGATATCGTCCGGTTGCCGATTGCGTGGGTCGAAATGGTGATTGCTCTGTCCATCGCTATCGCAGCACTGAACGTGTTCTGGCCGATACTGGGCAAAAAGACCTGGAAGCTGGCCTTTGGTTTTGGCTTGATCCACGGGTTCGGTTTCGCCAGCGTGCTGGGAGATCTCACCAGCGGCGTATCGCAGACCGTTACCGCCTTGGCCGGATTCAACATCGGTGTGGAGCTGGGCCAATTGGGCCTGCTGGTGATCTTCTTTCCACTGTTGTTCTGGCTGGGACGCTACCGGCTATACGCCCGCGCAGCCGTGCCCGCGATGATTGTGGCGGTGACCGGCATCAGCCTGTTCTGGGCAGTCGAGCGAGCCGGCGCCCTGTAAAATCGCGGTGCACACCAGGAGCGGTTTTAACCGCGATAAAACTAGCAGCCAGGCCTGCCTGCTTGTTCGCGACTGAAGTCGCTCCTACTGGCGTATTCACACCAAGCGCTGCATCAGCGAACACCAATCCAGGCACTGGAAAGACTGGCGACAAAGCCTTCCGCAACCTATTTATCCGCAAGGTAAGCACTCTTCCAAGATCCGACACGTGTTTTAAAAATCGTCAGATTTCTTTACATGTGAAGCTAACCGCCAAAAACTAAATATACTAACCACCTGCTTTTAATCAATTAAATATAATGGCTTATTTTTTGCTCCAATAACTTTTGGGAAAAGATGTATCGGGCGTTCGAGAGCAGTACGGTGTGTGCGTGACCGAATAACTCCTAACAATTGCCTCTATACGACAACCGAAACAAGGATTTTTCTCATGACAAGCTCGAGCAAATTTCAGCAAGTGATGAATAACTTCAAGGGAGCAGGTGTGGGTCTTTGCCTGCTGACGATGGCGGGAACGGCCAATGCTGCGTTCATTGATCTGACGGGAACGGTAACCGGTGGCGGCGCATTCGATCCAGTGCCTGCTGCGCCCTTCACGATCGGTGACCAGCTCACCGGGTTCGTCGAGATCAGTGATGGTGCGGCGATGGCCGGCTCCTCATTTGGTGTCAGCGATTTTCTCGACTTCAACGTCTCCGTAGGCCCGGCCAATTTCAGTCTTCCCACTGCATCGCCGTTTGGTTTCTTCAATGGCACCATCTCGGACGATGGCAACACCCTGACGTCGCTCGATGTAACCACCAATTTTGCGACGTATCCCGGATGCGGATCCTGCAACCTGACCCTGAACGCGGACACGGACTCATTTGTAGTCTCCCTATTCGGCGATCAATTCGGATTCGCTCAAGGAATTGATTTCCAAGCCACGGTGCGCCAACAGCCAG
>JBBQMX010000224.1:0-4600 GCA_038329375.1 Pseudomonadales bacterium
GTCTGCAACAATGGTTGGACGCGGGGCAGCACGGCGAGATGTCGTACATGGAAGACCACGGCGATAAACGCTATACCCCGACGTCCCTGGTACCGGGAACCCTGAGGGTGATTTCGGTACGGATGGATTATTTACCCGGTCCGGATAGCCCAAAGCAAGCTTTGAGAGATCGCGAAAAAGCCTATATTTCTCGCTACACACTGGGCCGGGACTATCACAAGCTGATCCGTAAACGTCTTGCCACGCTGGCGAAGCGTATTGATGAAGCAGTCTCAGGATTTGACTACCGGGCTTTTGTGGACAGCGCCCCGGTGATGGAACGCGCACTGGCACAGCGTGCCGGCCTGGGATGGATTGGCAAAAATACCATGCTGCTGAATCGCAAGGCCGGATCGTTCTTTTTCCTGGGGGAAATCTTCACCAGCGCGCCATTGCCGGTAGACCAGCCTTATGAGGCTGAACACTGCGGGAGTTGTTCGGCGTGCCTTGATTTGTGCCCCACCAACGCGTTTCCCTCGCCCCACGTGCTGGATGCACGACGCTGCATCAGCTATCTCACCATTGAGCTGAAAGGCAGTATTCCGGAAGAATTGCGCGCCCTGATGGGCAACCGAGTATTCGGCTGTGACGATTGCCAGCTTGTGTGCCCCTGGAACCGCTTTAGCAAGCCAACCAAAGAAGACGACTTCCAGCCTCGTCACCAACTCGACAACTCAGAGCTGGCCACCCTGTTCCTTTGGAGCGAAGATGAATTCCTTACGCGTACCGAAGGCTCCGCTATTCGCCGCACCGGCTATCAGGGCTGGCTGAGGAACCTGGCGGTAGGTCTGGGTAATGCACCCTCGACCATTCCCGTCATCGAAGCGCTAAAAGCCCGCGCCAACCATCCCTCGGAACTGGTGAGGGAACACGTGCAGTGGGCGCTGCAACGACATGGGTTGTGAGGCAGCGATTTATAGCCTGAAGAAATGTTCCCGATAATGACGAAGTTCTTCGATCGAGTCCCGGATGTCGTCGAGAGCCAAATGGGTGCCTTTCTTTTGAACGCCTTTCAAAATATCCGGACGCCAGCGACGGGCCAATTCTTTGATGGTACTGACATCGAGATTCCGGTAGTGGAAAAAACCTTCCAGCTCCGACATGTATTTCACCAGGAAACGACGGTCCTGACCGATGCTGTTGCCGCATAAAGGCGACTGGCCCGGCTCCAGATGCTGTTTCAGGAACGCCAGCGTTTGCTGTTCCGCGTACGCTTCAGAAACGGTGCTCTCCCTGACTCGCCGGGTCAGGCCGGTCTGACCGTGAGTTTTGGTGCACCACTCGTCCATCCTGTCGAGCAGACTGTCCGGCTGATGCACGGCAATCACCGGGCCCTCGGCAACAAGGTTAAGGTCCGAGTCCGTTATCAGTGTGGCCATCTCGATGATCCGTTCCTGCTCCGGATCCAGGCCGGTCATTTCCAGGTCAATCCAGACCAGTCGGTCGGTAACTGCCATATCTGTCTCCATCTTTAAGCGATCAGTAACCCCGAAGACTGTCCTTCAACTTTCAGCGACATTGGATTAAGGGTTCCTGTCATTTGAATCGCGTATGATGTTACACCAGACTGACGCCCACAATGGATGATTTAACACAATGACGACTTGCCATGAGTAAACGCCGCCTCAACAAGCAACAGCAATGGCGAATCCAGAAGATCCAGGCTGAACGGTCGGTACGCGCCGAGCGCAAAGAGCGTCAGATAGACCAGCAACTGGATGCCAGCGAGCTGGGCGACGAGCAGACCGGCCTGCTGATTGCTCACTATGGCCAGCAACTGGACGTAGAAGCGCTCGAAGGTGAGCGCAAAGGCAGGGTCGTACGCTGCCACATGCGCACCAACATCGACTCCCTGGTAACCGGTGACCGGGTAATATGGCGCCCCGGGTCGGAGGAGACCGGGGTCATCGTCGCCCGCTCCGAACGCCACTCATTGCTTCAGCGCCCTGACAACTTTGGCCAGCTCAAGCCGGTGGCCGCCAATATTGATCATATTATCCTGGTGATTGCCCCTGAACCGGAGCCTCATGACAACCTGATCGACCGCTACCTTGTGGCCGCTGAAAGCACCGGCATTCCGGTCATCCTGTTGCTGAATAAAAGTGACCTGATCGACAACCAAAACGCTACCGCTATTGGCGAATTGCTCAGCCGCTATGAAGCACTAGATTACCCGGTGGTCAGAACATCGGCCTTTGCCGACGACGACAGCGAACGCCATGCTGAAGAAATCGAGGCCCTGGTAAAGGCAAAAACCTGTGTCTTTGTGGGGCAATCAGGGGTTGGTAAATCATCCATTATTCAGACCTTGATGCCGGACATTTCCATTCGCGTCGGCGCTCTGTCTGAGAGCACTGGCAAAGGCACCCATACCACCACCACCGCCAAGCTGTTTCACCTCGCCTGCGGAGGCAACCTGATTGACTCACCGGGAATCCGGGAGTTCGGGCTCTGGCACATGAATCCGCAGGAAATCGAGTACGGCTTTCGGGAAATTCGCCCCCTGATCGGCGAGTGCAAATTCCGTAATTGCCGTCACCTGGGCGAGCCGGGTTGTGCCATTGTGGCCGCAGCCGAGGATGGCCGCATCAGCCATGCCCGCATGCACAGTTTCCGGCGTATCCTGGCAGATATGGCTGAACAGCAGGCTCGGGGCCTTACGCTCTAACCTTTCAACAAAAGCACGTAGCCGGCGATCGGACCCGCTACCAACTGACCTCGCCAGGATTGGTTTCCGGCATATTTTCTATCAGCTCTCCACTCTCGAGCTGTTCTCGGGCTGCCGCTTCGTCTTCTGGCGTCGGTGCGGTCAAATCAATGAGGGGTTCACCACTGCGGCTGGCATTCTGCTGAATGCTGGTTGCCGATTTTTTGTTGAGAACAATAATCGAAATGCGACGGTTTACCGGAGCGGTCGGGTCTTCGGTATCGAATAGGACGGAATCACTCAGGCCGACCACACGGGCAATCTGACCACCGCCGACGCCACCCGCCACCAGAGCCCGACGCGCCGTATTGGCCCGATCGGCTGACAGCTCCCAGTTGGTATAGCCCGGCCGGCCACCGAACGGGGTCGCATCGGTGTGTCCGGTAATACTGAGTTTATTGGCAACCGCACTCAAAGGCTTTGCCAGTTCGAAAAGGATGTCCTGAGAGTAGTATTTGAGCTGGGCACGACCACTATCAAACATCGGACGCTGACTGCGGTCTACTATCTGAATCCGCAAACCTTCATCAGTGATGTCGATCAACAACTGGTCTTTAAATTCCTGTAGGGTTTCACTCTGCTCAATCTGTTGTTGTAAATCCTGGAAAAGCTCTTCCATCTGACGTTGTTCGAGGGTGTCAGCAAGCTGATCTATTCGCTCATTCTCTATGCGTATTTCATTATCGGCGATGTCGGCACTGCTCGACTCGACCACCGAGGCACTGCCCCCCAGATCAACAGGATTTGGAACCCCGCCCTCGGTAAACCCGATCGGGTCGCGGAAGTAGCCCTCCACAGCTTTCAATTGCTCCGGTGAAGCGGTCGATGTCAGCCACAGCACCAGGAAAAAAGCCATCATTGCAGTAGCAAAGTCCGCAAAGGCTACTTTCCAGGAGCCACCATGGTGGCCAGCAGCTACCTTTTTGACTCTCTTGATGATTATCGGTTGTTCTTCCAAACCTTCACCTGCGGCCTGTTAAAGAGTTACTTCGAACGAACATGCTCGTTCAGCTCCTGGAACGATGGCCTTTTCTCGGAAGGCAGTGCTTTACGCCCAAACTCGATTGCCATCTGGGGAGCCTGGCCCGAAACCGTTGCTACAATGGAGGCCTTGGCACACTCATAAGACTTGAGTTCGTACTTGGCATGATGCTCAAGAGCGTTGGACATAGGTCCCACAAACCCGTACCCCATAAAAATACCCAAAAAAGTACCCACCAGAGCCGCGGCCACACTGAGGCCGATTCGTTCAGGTCCTTCCGACAGAAAGTTCATGGTGATGACAATACCCAGCACTGCCGCCACGATACCCAGGCCGGGCAGCGCATCCGCAACCTTGTTGACAGCGTGGGCTGGCTCGTTAAGCTCATGCTCGCGACTGTCAATCTCGCTGTCCATCAGGCCTTCCAGTTCATGGGGGGCCATATTGCCGGCACTGATAATTCGCATGTAATCGGTGATGAAGGCAAGCAGTTCGTGAGACTTGATGATCGCCGGGTAGCGGGTAAAGATCTGGCTGGACTCCGGGTTGTCGATATCCTCCTCTATGGACATCACGCCCTGTTTTCGGGACTTGTCGAACATGTCGTACATCAGGCTCAACAAGTCCATATAAAATGCTTTGTTATGAGGCGACCCGGTCAGCAACCTCAGTACAGCGCCACCCACTTCCTTGATGATGTGCATCGGGTTGGCGATCACAAATGCCCCCAAAGCTGCGCCAAAAATAATTAGAATTTCTGTTGGCTGCCAAAGAACCGCCAGATTGCCGCCGTGCAATACATAGCCGCCAAGCACACTGGCAAATACAACGATAACGCCAATAATCAGTGCCATGAATAGTTTCTAAGCCCC
>JBBQMX010000225.1:0-4591 GCA_038329375.1 Pseudomonadales bacterium
TCACATGTCCCTGAGCAAGGATGGCAAGAACATCTTCGCGGGCGACAGCTACGCGGGCCTGAGCGAAATCGCCATCTTCTACATCGGCGGCATCATCAAGCACGCAAAGGCTATCAACGCCTTCACCAACGCCTCCACCAATAGCTACAAGCGTTTGGTGCCTGGCTTCGAAGCACCTGTTATGCTGGCTTACTCCGCTCGCAACCGTTCAGCTTCCATCCGTATCCCATACGTCAACAGCCCGAAAGCCCGTCGGATGGAAGTACGCTTCCCTGACCCTTCAGCCAATCCGTACCTGGCGTTTGCGGCACTGATGATGGCCGGCCTTGACGGCATCCAGAACAAGATCCACCCGGGCGATGCCATGGACAAGGACTTGTACGATCTGCCGAAAGAAGAAGCCATGAACATTCCAACTGTCTGCCAGACCCTGCAGGAAGCGCTGGATGTTCTGGAAGGCGACCACGAGTTCCTGACCCGTGGCGGCGTTTTCACCGAAGACATGATCGCGGGCTACATCGATCTGAAGCGTGGTGAAGTTGAGCGCCTCAACATGAGCACCCACCCGGTCGAGTTCGAATTGTACTATTCAGTCTGATTAGTTCGAATCAAGCTGAGAAACCCCGCTTCGGCGGGGTTTTTTTTGCCCGCAAAACCTGCTCACACAGGATACACGTCACGAATTAACAGGCTGTAACCACATACAGGGGCCTCAGCATTGCAAACCCGGAGAGCTCTGTCGATAATCGGGCAATAGCCTCGTCACAGGTACGCACGATGAATAACGGAAAATGGATTCTGATCACCCTGTTTACTCTTTCAGCTTTTCCGGCTGCGGCTGAAGTCTATAAGCACGTCGATAAAAACGGCAATGTGACTTTTTCAGACGAGCCCCAAAGCGGCTCAGAAGAAGTGAAGGTTCGTCCAGTCACGACCATAACCTTGCCTAAAATGCGTGACCTCGAAATAAAACAACAGCAAGCCGGGCAAAGTGGACAAGACAATCCAGACCCTTACGATCGCGTAGTATTTGCCGCCCCGGAGGATAATTCTGCTTTCTGGAGCGGCGGTGGCGACGTTGAATTCCAGGTCTCCAGCTCGCCCGACCTGAGACGAGGCCACCGGTTTGAAGTTGATCTGGACGGGCAACCTGTCGGTCAGAACCCGGGCGGCACATTCACTGTGCGTAACATGGACCGCGGCACCCACACTGCGAGCGTCTTCGTGGTTGATGGGCAAGGCCAGCGGGTTCAGTCCGGCGACAGCATCACCTTTACGGTGCACCGCCCCTCCGTTATCAACCAGAACCGCAGTAACTGAACCTCCCCGCCTCACGCCTGTTAAGGTGATTCGTTAAACAGGCAGTGCACTATTTTAGTGCACTTGCACCTTAAAGAAGCCATACTTTGAGCTAAGGAGGGGCAGGCCAACCCGGCCCCAAAAAGTTTCTGCGCAACCCCGCACCACCAAGTGGCGACGCACCCCCGCCAATAGCCCGTGCCGTTCGCCTTTGGCGCACCCACACCGCACTTCATACATTTTGGTTCGCTTTTTGCAGCATTGCTTGCACAACCAGGGGACAATCATGGCAATACCGGCAGGATATAAAAATATACTGGACAATCTGACCACCGCGGTACTGGTACTGAGCCCGGAACTCAAGGTCCAGTACCTGAACCCTGCTGCAGAAAGCCTGCTTGAAACCAGTGTAACCCGCATTAAGGATTCCACTATTTGTGATGTGTTCGTGGAGTCAGCAGAAGCATTGAAAACATTGCTGGCCTCATCGAAGAACGGACAGTCCTATACCAAGCGAGAAGCCGAATTCATGCTCACATCGGGGACACGGTTTACTGTGGACTATTCAGTCTCGTCTATCGGTACAGAACCCTGCGATCTGCTGATGGAGCTTCAGCCCCGGGACCGCCTGCTCCGAATCAGCAGGGAAGAAGACATTATTTCCCAACAGGAAACCACGCGCATTCTGGTGCGTGGCATGGCACACGAGATCAAAAATCCGCTCGGGGGTATTCGCGGGGCCGCCCAGTTGCTCGACCGGGAGCTCAATGACGATAGCCAGCGAGAGTATACCCGGGTCATTATTGACGAAGCTGACCGCCTGCGGGGGCTGGTCGATCGAATGCTGGGGCCCAACCGCGCGCTCAAAATGGCAGCAACCAATATCCACGAAGTGCTTGAACGGGTCAGAACACTGCTGGAGGCAGAGAGCCGCAACCAACTGGTGTTTGAACGGGATTATGACCCCAGCCTGCCAGAACTCAACGGCGACAAGGAACAGCTGATTCAGGCCTTCCTCAACATTGCCAGAAACGCCATGGAAGCCGCTTTTGAGCATACAGATCGCAGTACTTCTTCCAAACCCCCTACCATCATGTTTCGTACCCGTGCGCTTCGGCAGTTCACCATCGGGCATCACCGCTACCGGCTGGTCTGTCGAGTGGAGGTCATCGACAACGGCCCCGGCATTCCGGCAGACCTTTTGCAGAACGTTTTTTATCCAATGATCAGTGGCCGGGCCAATGGCACGGGGCTGGGACTTTCGATCACCCAAAGCATTATCGGACAACACCATGGGCTTGTGGAATGTGAGAGCGAGCCCGGAAGAACCAACTTCATCATCTTCCTGCCTCTGGAGGAAAAAACATGAACCAACCGGCGCACGTCTGGATTATTGACGACGACCGAAGTATTCGCTGGGTACTGGAGCGCGCGCTGTCCCAGGCCGGAATGCAACCCCGGGTGTTTGAAAGTGGTGACAGCATTCTCGCACGGCTGGACCACGAGCAACCCGACGCTATCATCAGCGACATTCGTATGCCTGGAATCGACGGCATAGCGCTGCTCTCCGGCATTGTCCAGGCGCACCCGGATTTGCCGGTGATCATCATGACCGCCCATTCGGACCTAGAGAGCGCGGTTACCAGCTACCAGACCGGTGCCTTCGAGTATCTGCCCAAGCCCTTCGATGTGGACGATGCGGTGGCGCTTGCCCAGCGCGCCGTGGCCCACAGCCGTGAGCGGAGAGCTACCTCCGAACCGGCAGTGGACAGCACTCAGCGCCACACCGAGATCATCGGTGAAGCGCCAGCCATGCAGGAGGTGTTCCGGGCGATTGGCCGGCTGTCGCACTCCAACATTACGGTCTTGATCAACGGTGAAAGCGGCACCGGTAAAGAGCTGGTCGCACAGGCACTGCATAATCACAGCCCAAGGGCGAAGCATCCGTTTATCGCGCTGAACATGGCGGCCATACCAAAGGATCTGATCGAATCCGAGTTATTCGGACATGAGAAAGGCGCGTTCACGGGCGCCGCTGCGGCACGCCAGGGTCGGTTTGAGCAGTCTAACGGCGGCACCTTGTTCCTGGATGAAATTGGCGACATGCCCGCGGACACTCAGACCCGTCTTTTGCGGGTGCTGGCGGACGGTGAGTTTTACAGGGTGGGCGGCACTACCGCCATCAAAGTGGATGTCCGCATCATTGCAGCAACCCATCAGGATCTCGAAAAACTGGTGCAGGCTGGCACCTTCCGTGAAGACCTGTTCCACCGCCTCAACGTTATTCGAGTCCACCTGCCGAAACTGGCCGAGCGCCGGGAGGATATTCCCCGGCTGATGCAGCACTTTCTGAAACGGGCTGCCCGTGAACTGGCGGTTGAATCGAAGATACTGCGCTCAGATGCGGAAGAATATCTGACGACCCTGCCCTGGCCTGGCAACGTACGCCAGCTTGAGAACACCTGCCGCTGGTTGACGGTTATGGCCAGCGGGCGCGATATCCACGTCGACGATTTACCGCAAGAGCTGCTTCAGCAAGCGGAAACCCCTACTACTGGCCATACCTGGCAGGAAGGGTTGCAAGGCTGGGCGGAACAGGAGCTCAAGCGTGGTAAAAAAGGGATTCTGGACACCGCCATTCCGGAATTTGAGCGCATCATGATTGAAACCGCCCTCAAGCACACCGGCGGCCGACGGCGGGATGCCTCCATCCTGCTGGGCTGGGGCAGAAATACCCTGACCAGGAAGATCAACGAGCTGGGAATGGACGAAGGCGAGCCGGACGAGGATTAAGTCAGCGCTCTAACGCTCGCGCCAGTAAATCACTCGGTCGTGGCCCCGAAAAACCCCGAAAGTGGCCGTTGCCGAGGGGTTTTGCAACGCAAATGGCGCCTCCGGGTTCCAGTCTGACTGCAACCAGACCGGGACACTCCAGCTCAGTGTATCCTCACCCGGGTTGCCGTTCGGCACCAGTTTCAACGGGCCGCCATTGCCGCCATTCAGAGTCCCGGCAGCCGTCGTCAAACTGTGATTTTCCGCCGTATTGCTGATAGCACTGGTTGCCCAGAGTGAGCAGTTATCCCCACCGTTCAGCACGAAACGGTTGCCATCCCAATACTCTGCCCGGAACGGCATCAACAGCTCATCCGCAGTTTCAGGCCCGTAAACATTTTCCAGCACCAGCCGCCCGTATCTGAGCTCAAACGGTGACGCTGGCGAGAAGCTCAGCGGCAATCCCGACGATGCCACCACGCCATCGCTGTCCTCAACGTCCAGTATTCCAAACGTAAGT
>JBBQMX010000226.1:0-4586 GCA_038329375.1 Pseudomonadales bacterium
TGACCAAGCAGGCTATTGAACCAACTTCGCGGGTAAAGCCATGGGTACTGGCTGCGCTTTTTGCTCTGCTGTCAGCCTGCTCGGATTCGCCTGCCCCACCGGATACCGGTTTCGCAGGCCTTGGCGAAGCCGCACCGGATGACTTCCGCCAACCCTCAGCCGGCGACACTATTATCTTGCCCCGGGACCTTGGTGTTCATCCCCAGCATCGCATCGAATGGTGGTATCTGACAGCCAATCTGAAGACGGCCGATGGCCGCCCTCTGGGTCTGCAGTGGACGCAGTTCCGTCAGGGCTTCAAACCTGCCGATACCGACGACGAGCCTGAAACGGACTGGACCATGGACGCTGCCTGGATGAGCCACGCGGCGTTATCCTTCAACGGCCAACACCGTTTCAGTGAACGCCTGGCCCGGGGCGGCACCGGTCAGGCCGGCGCTTCCGCGCAGCCGTTTAACGTCTGGCTTGATGACTGGCAGCTCAGCCGGGTCAATGGGCCCTCGGAGCAGTGGCGACTGTCTGTTACAGAGGACGACTGGCGCTATAATTTGCTGATTACCCCAGGCCGCGACATCGTGCGTCACGGCGAGGATGGCTTCAGCACCAAGTCTGGTAACGGCCAGGGCTCGATGTATTTCAGTTTTGTTGATCTGGCGATTGAAGGCGAGGTTACCCTCGACGGCAAAACCTATGCGGTTTCCGGCCAGGGCTGGTTTGACCGCGAGTGGAGCAGCCAGTTTCTCAGGGCCGATCAGGACGGCTGGGACTGGCTAGCGCTTCACCTCGACAACGGCGCCAAAGTGATGGCGTTCCGGCTCCGTGAGCGCGATGGTTTTTATCAATCCGGCACCTGGATCAGCCCGGAGGGCGAGGTCAGGTCACTGGCACCAGGCCAGTTGGTACTTGAACCCGGCCCCCTGCGCCAAACCCGCACCGGCAGCGTGCCTGAACAATGGCAACTGAGCATACCGGCAGAAGGGCTGGACATTACGGTAACCGTGCCACCCGGGGAATACTGGAACAACGGCCAGTTCCCCTACTGGGAAAGCCCGGTATCTGCCGAGGGGAGCCATACCGGAGTCGGCTATCTGGAATTAACCGGATACCCGAATTAATCCGTTCGCTCGTTGCCCGCACAGCGGCAATGGCACTAATCGTGCTTAACCTTCTACACAGCGTTGAAAAAACGTCGGCGCCGGTGACAAACCGGGTCAATCGAGAAGGAGCATAGCGGTGTCATTATTGTCTTCATTAGCGCGTTTGGGTGCCGGCTTTCAACAAACAGCAGAGAGTCGCAGTGCTGCCGAGCAAACCCAGAAAGGGGCTCAGGCCAAGGCGCAGCCGAAAGCCGGTGGCAAAAACGACGACAGCGTAACCCTGATCGGAGGGGAGCGCCCGAAAGCGTCGACCAGGCTTGCAATGGACAGCTACAAATCTGACGTGGGGCAGGATTCTGCCTTTGTCCGGGAAACCTTGCGGCACAAGCTTGCCGAGTACAGCTTGAATCCTGTCACCAGGCTGGCGGTGCAGAAGTCCGAGGGCGGAAAACTGAGCCTCGAAGCCCGGATACCAGAAAATCTTCGCCAGCAAATCGAAAAGGACCTTAACAACAACCGGAGCTTTAAAGAGGCTTTCGGGCGTCTGAGCGTCAATGAACCGACGCTGGCGTTTGTCGACACCGCTCTGAAACTCAATAAGGCGTATGGCGTCAACAACTCGTTACTCGACACCCTGGTCAGCGACAACCAGCAGTTCAACGGCCTCGGAGACCTGGTGCACCGCTACGACAGCCTGCGGCAAACGTTGAGCGCCGAACGTATCGAGGCGGCTGGCCAGCGGCGCAACTATGCGTTCAACCTCAACGTTCAGGCCTGACCAACCGGTTACCCAAGCTGGAAAGGCGTCGGATCACCTTTACCTACCCGGGTCACTTCCGGCACATCGCCGCACATGTTGACCACCGTTGTTGCTTCCATCCCGCAAAAACCGCCATCAATAATCAAATCCAGTTCATGCTCCAGGGTTTCCCGAATGTCGTAGGGGTCCGTCATTGGCTCGGTTTCGCCCGGCAGTATCAACGTACTGCTCATGATGGGTTCGCCGAGCTCGCCCAGAAGCGCCTGTACAATGCCGTTATCCGGCACCCGCAAACCAATAGACCGGCGTTTCGGATGCAGCAACCGCCGCGGGACTTCGCCGGTGGCATCCAGAATGAACGTATAGGGCCCAGGGGTGAAGGTTTTCAATAGGCGGTACTGGGTGTTATCCACTTTGGCGTAGATACCCACGTCCGACAGGTCACGGCACACCAGGGTAAAGTTGTGCTTGTCGTCCAGTCGCCGGATTCGTTTGATACGGTCAGCCGCTGCCTTGTCTCCAAGATGGCAGCCGAGAGCGTAGCCGGAATCTGTCGGGTAGACGATAACACCGCCCTGACGAAGAATCTGAACCGCCTGATTGATCAGACGCTTTTGGGGTGTTTCAGGATGAATCTGGAAAAACTGACTCATAGCGTCTCCTGTGTTTTCTGTTCAGGCTTGGTTAGCCGGGTCGCTCTTTGAGCCACCCAGACAGTTCGGTGAATCCGGAGCAGTGGCCTGTCTCGCCGCCCACTCATCGTGGGTATAAAGGTGAAGTGCCAGCGCATGAACACCGCCGGCCATTTCAGCAGCGAGCACCTTGTAGATAGCCTGATGGCGCTTGACCTTGCCAACAACTTCGAACTCATCAGAAACCAGTGTCACCTTGAAATGGGTTTCCGAGTTTGGTGGCACGCTGTGCATGTGGCTCTCGTTTTCCACCAGCAAATGCGTGACCGTAAAACTTTCCGTCAGTTTTTGCTCTATCGATTGCTTGATCGACATAACCAAACGTTACTCCCGTTACCAATAAGAAACTGATGCAAAATTCGGCGTGCGATACCGCGCTCGCCAGATTTTGACGCCCCAGCCAACCTGATCACAGTGTACACCACCACCGGGCTCACTGCTTGACAGCGCAGGTCCGATTCGCCATCGTCCCTCACCCCAAGCAATCTGTGATTCCCGTAAAATGCGCCTCTTTATTGCCGAAAAACCCAGCCTCGGGCGCGCTATTGCCGCAGCCCTGCCCGGCCCGATACAAAAGGGTCCGGGCTGGCTGCGTTGCGGCCCTGAGAACAGCTCCATCGTGGTGAGCTGGTGTATTGGTCACTTGCTGGAGCCGGCGGAACCCGCTGAGTATGACCCGCGCTGGAAAAACTGGAAGCTGGGTGACCTACCAGTGTTCCCCGATCAGTGGAAGCTGATGCCCAGGGAAAGTGCGCGCAAGCAACTGGACGTACTGGCATCGCTGATTCGCAAAGCCGATGTGATCGTACACGCCGGGGATCCGGACCGCGAAGGTCAGTTGCTGGTGGATGAGGTTATCCGTTATTTCGGTGCCAAATGCCCGGTCGAGCGGGTACTGATCAATGATCTGACGCCCGAGGCTGTCACCCGGGCGGTCCAGGCACCACGGGATAACCGTGATTTCCGACGCCTGTCCCACTCCGCCCTGGCGCGACAGCGGGCGGATTGGCTGTTCGGCATCAACCTGACCAGATTGTACACCCTCAGTTATCGTCAGCAGGGAGAAAAAGGGGTTTACTCGGTAGGCCGGGTGCAAACGCCCGTCCTGGGCCTGGTCGTCGCTCGCGACAACACCATCAGCCGCTTCGAGCCAAAACCGTTTTTCCATTTGACGGCCAGTTGCCGGGATATGGAGTCGGAGACAGCCACGGCTTTCAAGGCCCGCTGGCTCCCGGATGAACAGTTTCGTAATCATCTCGACGAAGAAGACCGCCTGCTCAGCCGGGACATAGCCGAGCAGATCGCCAGTGAGGTAAATGGGAGACCGGGGCGAATTACCGAGGCCCGGTTCCGGGACCGAAAAGAGCCACCACCGCTGCCGTTCTCCCTCTCAGCGCTGCAGATAGAGGCCGGCCGTCTGTTCCAGATGGGCGCGAAGGAAGTGCTTGATGTCGCCCAGAATCTTTATGAACGACATCAGCTAATCACCTACCCCAGGTCAGACTGCCGCTTTCTTCCGGAAGGGCATTTCGAACAAAGCCAGGCTGTGACCAACGCCATCAGCCGGGTGGCGCCTAAGCTGGCACCGACTATCGACTTGCTGGATCTTACTCGTCGCTCCGCCGCCTGGAACGACAAAAAAGTAGATGCCCACCACGCCATAATCCCCACCGCACGCTCCCGACCCTCTGGCGCACTCAGCCAGAACGAGTCCTGGGTTTACGAGCTGATCAGCCGCTACTATCTTATGCAGTTTTGCCCGGCGGCGGTCCACCGGGAGGGCAAGCTGTACCTGACTATCGGCCCCCACAGCTTTCGCGCTTCAGAAACCGCGGTGTTCGAGCCGGGCTGGAAAATCCTTGAGCTTCGCCAACGGGAAAGCGGGCGCGAGACCGACAAGGTACCCCTACCGCGGCTGTCAAAAGGCGACCCGGTGCTCTGCGAGACCACCGGCATTCAGGAGCGCATCACAAAACCACCAAGCCATTTCACCGACGCGACGCTGCTCTCCGCGATGACCAACATTGCCAGATTTGT
>JBBQMX010000227.1:0-4553 GCA_038329375.1 Pseudomonadales bacterium
TGACGATCCTCTGCTCTGGGGCGAACTGGCCGCGACGCTGGCACAGCAGTCAAGCCTGATAAGAACCACGGGGTGTGTTGCTCTGGACATGGCGCGGGTTGCGGCTGGCCATCTGGACGCAGCCATCATCTTCCGCCCCGACGCGGCTGACCTGTCCATTGGCCTTATCATTGCCAATGAAAGCGGCTCGCTCACCGGTGACTTTTCGGGCAACCCGTCAACAGATCAGGCGCGTCAGGTTGTCGTCGCCAATCCAAAGCTGTTCAAGGATATACTCAAGGTACTGCAGCCTTTCCGGGGTCGCCTGCCTCACTGACAGAAGACACAAAAAAGCCGCGCTGACATCACGTCACGCGGCTTCTTGTTTGCCCCGGCAAGCTACATTCGGTTTAACCACTCGGGCGGCTGCTCTTCTTCTTCCTCCTTGCCAACGAGACCTTCCTTCGCAGGCAAAGCCATGTCTTCCCGAGTCACCCCTAACACGATAAGTAAGCTTGCTGAAACGTAAATGGATGAGTAAGTACCAACCACAACGCCGATAATCAGCGCTATCGCAAAGTTATTGATCGCTTCGCCACCAAAGAAATACAACGCCAGCAACACAGCCAAAGTGGTGCCGGAGGTATTCAATGTCCGGCTAATGGTCTGGTGGATGGACTCATTGATGATGTGATCAGCATCCCCTACCCGCATCTTGCGAAAGTTTTCCCTGATGCGATCCGCCACCACAATGGTGTCGTTGAGTGAGTAGCCGATCACCGCCAGCAGCGCAGCCAGAACGCTCAGATCAAAGGTCCATTGGAATAGCGAAAAGACACCAAGGATGATAATGACGTCATGAGCCAGCGGCACGACCGAAGCAATGCCGAACTTGAACTGGAACCGCATACCCACGTAGATCAGCACCACGGCAAGAGCCAGCAGCAGACCAAGGCCGCTATCTTCCTTGAGCTCATCTCCAACCTGGGAGCCGACGAAAGCCGAGCTGACCAGCTCAAGTTCCTCGCCGGTCGCCCGCAACGCACCGGTCACGCGACCTGCAAGCTCATCATCGAAAGCCTCGGAAAGCCGCACCAGTACAGAAGTTTCGTTACCAAAGTTTTGCACCACAAAATTCTCATACCCGGCTTCAGACAACGTAGAACGGATCTCGTCCAGCTCAGGCGGCGTCTCGTAGTGCAACTCAACCGACGCCCCGCCGGTAAAGTCAAGCCCGAGATTGAGCCCGTTAATCGCAATGGTAATAAATGAGATCACAATGAGGATGATTGAAAATACCGCTGCGGATTTTCGAATCCCCATAAAATCAATTGGTTTCTTCTCGACTTCAGACATTAGACAACTTCCCGCCGATAGACAGTTTCTCGATCTTACGTCCACCGTAAGTCAGGTTGATCAAGCCGCGGCTGACCAGCAGAGCGGAGAACATGGACGTCAGGATGCCGATACATAAGGTAATCGCAAAGCCCTTCACCGGGCCTGACCCCATAGCAAACAGAATGACAGCGACCAGCAAAGTGGTGATGTTTGCATCCACGATGGACACAAACGCTCGGGAATAACCTGCGCTGATCGCAGACTGCGGTGGCATGCCCGCCTTGAGCTCTTCCTTTATACGCTCAAATATCAGTACGTTCGCATCCACTGCCATACCCACCGTCAATACAATACCGGCAATCCCCGGAAGCGTCAGAGTTGCCGACAGAATAGACATGCAAGCCAGTAGCAACATCAGGTTGATGGTCAACGCCACGTTGGCAACTAAACCAAACCCCCGGTAATAAATCAGCATGTAGACCAACACGAGGATGAAACCGAGAGAGACGGACATAAAGCCGGCATCGATGTTCTGCTGCCCGAGGCTGGGACCAATCGTCCGCTCTTGCACGAAATACATCGGGGCGGCCAGGGAACCGGCTCTCAGAAGCAGCGCCAGCTCGGCGGCTTCATTGATGGAGTCCAGTCCGGTAATACGGAAACTGGCACCCAGAGCTGACTGAATGGTCGCGAGACTGATTATACTCTGCTCTTCTACCCTGTTCTCGACCGTTACCGACTCCCCATTAACCATCCGCTCTTCAGTTTCGGTGCGGAACTCAATAAAGATAACGGCCATCCGGCGCTGGATTGCATTGCGAGTGGCGCGATTCATCATATCGCCGCCGGGGCCATCCATGGTGATGTTGACCTGCGGCTGGCCGTTCTCATCAAATGCCTGCTGAGCGTTCGCGACATTGTTGCCGGTTGCGATTATTTCCCTCTCAAGCCGTGCCGTGCGGTTAGGCTCGTTACGGAAAGGCAGAACTTCGGTGGCGCCGGAAGGTGCATCCTGGCGGGCTTCCAGCCGGAATTCGAGGTTTGCAGTGGCGCCCAGAATCCGCTTTGCTTGCGCGGTATCCTGCACGCCCGGAAGTTCTACAATAATCCGATCGCGGCCCTGGCGTTGAACCATTGGCTCCGCAACACCCAGTTCATTGACCCGGTTACGGATAGTAGTCAGGTTTTGCTCTACCGCGTAATCTTCAATTTGACGGATTTCCTGCTCCGATAACGTCAATGCGAGTTCAAACTCCCCTTCGTTCGGACTGCGTTCATCGAGTAGGAACTCATTGTACTGATCCCTGACGAGACTGAACGCCTCTGCGCGAGCTGCCTCATCCCGGAATGTCAGAACGATGCTGTTGTTATCCACAACATCACCGCCACGATAACGAACCCGATCTTCTCGCAGTTCGCGTTTGATTTCGCTGGAATAGGCCTCCAGTCGCTGCTCAAGGGCGCTTTCCATATCGACTTCAAGCAAAAAGTGCACACCACCCCTAAGGTCCAGCCCCAGTTTCATCGGGCCCGCGCCGATGCTGCGAAGCCATTCCGGGGTGGAAGGCGCCATATTCAGCGCCACCAGGTAGTCATCACCCAGTACTGACTGGACGAGTGGCCTTGACTTGAGTTGGGCTTCAGCGTTTTGCAGACGGATCAGGCCGTTACGATCTTCGATGACTGCCGACTTGACTTCAAAACCGGCCTCCTCGATGCGCGAAACGGCACTGTTTAGCGCGCGCTCATCGATGGTGGTGGTGCTTCTGGCACCGGTTATCTGAACAGCAAAATCGTCTGGATAAAGATTGGGCAGTGCATAAATAAAACCAATGACTACAGCAATCAGAATGACCAGACTTTTCCAGAGTGGATATTTATTCAGCATGCGGTGCCTTTTTTGAGCAGCAATCCCGTTAGTGCGTGTCAGGGCGCTTGAGAAGAATCGGTTAAATCAAAGATCAGATATCTTTCAGCGTGCCCTTGGGCAAAGCGGCAGACACTGCCACTTTCTGAACTTTGACTTCAACGTTCTCAGCAATTTCAACCAGAATAAAGTCGTCTGTTACTTTGGTGATTTTACCTGCGACACCGCCGGAGGTAATAATTTCGTCACCCTTATCAAGGCCCGCCATCAGAGCCTTGTGTTCTTTAGCGCGCTTCGACTGGGGACGCCAGATCAGGAGGTAAAAAATCAGTATGAAGCCTGCGAAGAAAATAACCTGGCCGATAACACTCATGCCTGCTCCGGCGTCCTGTGCGAAGGCTAGCCCGGGCGCCAGCGCCAGCAGGGTGATAAAAAGGGTCTGGATTGCTTTCATTTTTAAATCTCCGTTGATCTTGGTTTGGTCGGTGGCCCTGCCCGTCCGGCAAAGCCTTCCGGGTTGCTTACAACGACGGCACAGACTCACCGCGCTGGGCATAGAACATGTTAATAAAGTCGCACAATGTACCTGCTTCAATGGCCCCACGCAATCCAGCCATCAGGTTCTGATAATACCTCAGGTTGTGAATGGTATTGAGCTGTGATCCCAGCATTTCTCCGCATTTATCCAGATGATGGAGATAACTTCGGGAAAAGTGCTGGCAGGTGTAGCAGTCGCATTGGTCATCAAGGGGCGCGGTGTCGTGACGATGACGGGCATTGCGGATTTTGACGACTCCCGTTGCGGTGAACAGATAGCCATTCCGTGCATTACGGGTGGGCATGACGCAATCAAACATATCAATGCCACGGCGCACGGCCTCAACGATATCTTCGGGCTTACCTACGCCCATCAGATAACGTGGTTTGTCTTGCGGCATTTTAGGCGGCAGTTCGTTGAGGATATTCAGCATATCCGTCTTGGGCTCGCCGACAGACAAGCCACCGATCGCAAAGCCATCAAATCCAATATCTACCAGGCCCTCAAGGGATTTGTCCCGCAACGACGGATACATGCCGCCCTGGACAATGCCAAACAGCGCTGCTGTATTGTTGCCATGAGCGTCCTTACTGCGCCGTGCCCAACGCAGGGACAACTCCATGGATACGCGGGCCTGGGTTTCGGTAGCAGGGTAAGGCGTACACTCGTCAAAGATCATCACAATGTCTGACCCGAGGTCGCGCTGAACCTGCATGGCAATCTCCGGCGACAACTCCACCGGAGAGCCGTCGATCGGTGAGCGAAAGGTAACGCCCGCCTCAGTGATCTTACGCATCTCACCCAGACTGAATACCTGAAAACCACCGGAAT
>JBBQMX010000228.1:0-4547 GCA_038329375.1 Pseudomonadales bacterium
GCGGAAGAGCTTTTCAGTATGCTGCTGGAACAGCTCCCGAACGATGTGGAGTCGATACAGCAGTTCTGGGCCGGGGAAAACCTGCAAGGCTTGCTGGAATGCATCCACAAACTGCACGGTGCTACGCGTTATTGTGGCGTACCGGAGCTACGAAGTGCCGCGGAAACTCTGGAAACCGCCCTCAAACGCTCGACGGCCAATCTTGAAGAAGCGAAAAACGATGTCCTGGCCGCCATTGAGCGGCTGGACATCTGGAGTGAACAAACAGACTGGCAACTCCTGTTCCGCAGCCACGCTGAATCAGGCACGACCAAGCAGTCGCCTTGACGCATTTCAGGCTGAGGGCACCCGGGCGCTGTCGATTATTGCCCGCATATCCCGTACCGCGTCTTTCAAACCGGTGAATACCGCGCGCGCAATGATAGCGTGGCCGATGTTCAGTTCGTTGATGCCGGGAATCGCCGCGACCCGTTCAGTATTGTGATAGTTAAGGCCATGGCCGGCATTGACGATCAAGCCTTTTCTGCGCGCGTAAGCGACGGCATCAGCGATGGTTTTAAAGGCCGCTTCCACCGCCTCAGGGCTGCCTGCCTCCGCATACTCACCGGTATGGAGCTCCACTACAGGTGCACCGCAGCGAACGGCCGCATCAATCTGTGCCGGGGCCGGATCAATAAACAGCGAAACCTCGGCGCCTATCCGGGCCAGTCGATCACAGGCTTTTGCTATACGGGCCTCCTGACTCTCGACGTCGAGCCCTCCCTCAGTCGTCAATTCTTCGCGCTTCTCGGGCACCAGGCAAACGCACTCTGGCCGCACCTGCTCGGCAAATGCCAACATCGCATCGGTGACGGCCATCTCGAGGTTCATTTTGGTGTTCAACATTTCCTTGAGCAACAATACATCCCGTTGCTGGATGTGACGCCTGTCTTCTCTCGGATGTATGGTAATACCGTCCGCTCCCGCCTCTTCCGCCATAAGCGCAGCCTGGACAGGATCCGGATATCGGGTGCCCCTGGCCTGACGCAGGGTTGCCACATGGTCGACGTTGACGCCAAGCAATACTCTAGGATTCACGGGATTCTCCTCCGCCATGCATGAAAAGGTTGCGGCTATGAAGGGGGCGCCCCTGCATAAGATGGTCGATCAGTACGCGCATGACACGCTTCGCCAGACGTCGGCAGGCCAGACTCTCGAGATCACCGGCTTCAAGCCTCAACAATACGTCACCCGACAATTGACGCAGACGGATATCCTGCGAAACCGATGCCACAATACCCTGCTCCGGATCATAGCCGTAGTAAAAGCCTGGCTCCACTGTCAGCCCGGTGTCGGTTGCCCGGCCCCATTGAAAACCAAAGCCCATGGCGTCTGCAAGCATGCGCTCGAAACGTCTGAGCACAGGTTCAATATCGTCAGTTTCCGACAACGCGTACAAGGTTTCTATATAAGTACCAAACAGATCGGGACAGGGATCACCCGGCGGCAATATTCGCTGCAGCAATTCATTGATATAGAGACCACTGTAGAGCGCCCCGGTACGGGCCAGGCGAGGGCCGTGACGAACGTCAGTCTGGGTCAGGGTTTTCAGATCACCGCGGCCCTGCCAATCAACCACCAGGGGCTGAAAGGGCTGCAATTGGGCCTTGAGGGGGCTTTTGGCGGAGTTACCGCCCCGCGCCACCAGTGTCATCCG
Source organism: Pseudomonadales bacterium (assembly GCA_038329375.1). GTDB lineage: Bacteria > Pseudomonadota > Gammaproteobacteria > Pseudomonadales > Oleiphilaceae > Marinobacter. Next base: position 1,697 of record JBBQMX010000228.1, read on the forward strand.
CCCGGCGGTGAGGGAAAAAACATCAACCAGCAAGCTGGTCTCCCGGTAGGGACGTCGGTGCAGCACGTAAGCGGGTTCCTGACTCACTGAACCCGGCATTCTCACCTCAGAAGTCGTTCATTCCGAGGCTTTTGAGCGCCCGGTCACTGTCTGCCCAGCCGCGCTTGACCTTGACCCAAAGCCGCAGCATGACCTTGCTGTCAAACAATCGCTCCATATCAAGGCGGGATTCCTGCCCAATCCGGCGCAGTCGATCGCCCTTGTCTCCTATTACGATTTTTTTCTGGCCTTCGCGTTCCACCAGGATCAGCGCCGAAATATGCAGCGTCTTGTTATCCCTACGGAATTCTTCGATCTCCACCGCTACAGAATACGGCAGCTCGGCACCCAACTGACGAGTAATTTTCTCTCGCACCATCTCAGATGCCATAAAACGTTCACTTTTATCCGTAATCTGATCGTCAGGATAGAAATGTACACTCTCGGGAAGATATCGGCCGACAGCCTCTTCCAATGGTTTCAGATTAGTACCTTTAAGAGCAGATAACGGAATCACATCGGAAAAATTACGCTTCTTGGCCACCATGCTCAGGTGTGGCAACAGGCTGTCTCGGTTCTCAATCTTGTCGACTTTATTGAGCGCCAGGATCACCGGGCACTTAAGACTCTCGAGCTTTTGCAGCACCATTTCATCAGCGGTAGTCCAGTTGGTCTGGTCTACCACAAACACCACCACATCCACATCGACCAGCGCGGAGGTAGCAGCGCGGTTCATGTAGCGGTTAATGGCCCGGGGCTCTTCTTCATGCATACCCGGGGTATCCACATAAATAGCCTGCACCGGGCCGAGCGTCTTGATGCCCAGCACCTGATGGCGGGTAGTCTGGGGCTTGCGCGACGTAATACTGAGTTTCTGCCCGAGAATATGGTTCAGCAAGGTGGACTTGCCAACGTTAGGCCGACCTACAATGGCGACAAAGCCACATCGGCTGTCTGGGTTTTCCGGACGGGTGATATCATTCATTACTCATTCTCCACGCCCAATGCCTTCAATGCATTACGAGCCGCTTGCTGTTCTGCGATACGCCGACTATTGCCGACACCGACCGCTTTACGATCGAGGGACGGCAGAGCGCAGGACACGTGGAATGTCTGGGCGTGGGCCTCCCCGTCAACGGATATAACATCATACTGGGGTAACGGAAACTGGCGCGACTGCAAGTACTCTTGCAAGCGGGTTTTAGGATCCTTCTGGGTATCCTGAATGCTCAGCTTCTGAAGCCGCTGCTCAAACCAGCGTAGTACCTGGGTTCGACAGGTTTCGAAATCACTATCCAGGTAAATCGCACCGATTATCGATTCAACAGCGTCTGCGAGAATTGATTCACGCCGGTAGCCACCACTTTTGAGCTCCCCTGAACCCAGACGCAGATACTGGCCCAACTCGAATTCCCGACCAATTTCTGCCAGCGTCACCCCCTTGACCATTCTTGCGCGTAGTCTGCTGAGCTGGCCTTCCCGAGCATTTTCGAAGGTGAGGAAAAGTGATTCAGCAATCGCCATATTAACAATGGAATCACCGAGGAACTCAAGGCGTTCGTTGTTATCGTTACCGTAACTTCGATGGGTCAGAGCCAACAGCAGATGCGCCGGATCATTGAACAGGTAACCGATACGCCGCTGCAACTGATCCAGATCCGGGGAAGAACTCACTGGCCAGTCATCTCATAACTGTGCTGAAAATGGACTACCGCATCCACATTGCTGACGAGCCCGGTTCTGACTTCGTAGTCCACATCAATCTGAACCTGGTTGCCGTCGACTTTAACGGTAATCGCTTTGGCATCGAACCCGCGCACGTTATTCACACTCAAGCGCTTGTTGATAAGGCTGCGCACTTCCCCCACCGTCATTTTTGAAAGCCCCTTGGTGCCATCCAGACCTTCAAGCGCTTCCTGAATGGTATAATCATCAAGGTAGATGGGCCCCAGCTTGATGCCCAGTGTCAGCAGGCTGCCAAAAAACAGCACCACGATCAGGATGCCAAGGGTCGATGCGCCACACTGGGAGCGAACGGGCAACCGATTTGTGTTTTTCATCTTCTTGTTTACCCCTGTTATTCAATATAGCCAACACGACCAAAGCTTGGCAGGCTTGTCAGCGATTCCCAGTGCATCCAGATCGCAAACGCCTTTCCAACCACCAGTTCGTCCGGCACCATGCCCCAGAACCGGCTGTCATTGCTGTTGTCGCGGTTATCGCCCATGACGAAATACTGGTTCTCCGGAACGACCCACTCACCCTCACCTGCGCCGTTGCGGCGACCCATAGTCAAAAAGATCTCATGGGTGGCACCACTAAGCATTTCACGTCTTAATTCGATCGGCGGCAACGAAGCCAAAAACTCGGTGGGCACCTGTTCACCATTAATGAACAGGGTTTTGTCACGGTAACGGAGGTGGTCACCAGGCAAACCAATAACCCGTTTGATGTAATTGGTCTGGCCGTCTTCAGGGAACTTGAACACCATGACATCGCCGCGTTCAGGATCGTCTATCGCGACCACCTTGTTGCCGGCAACCGGCAACCGCAACCCATAAGCAAACTTGTTGACCAGTATAAAGTCACCCACCTCCAGAGTCGGCAGCATCGATCCTGACGGAATCTGAAAGGGCTCCACCAGAAACGAGCGCAATACCAGAACAATGGCAAGCACCGGGAAGAACGAGCGACTCAGATCAACCAGGTACGGCTCTTTAGGGGCTTCCACTCCATCGTCAGCGCCGGACGGTGCAACGGCGGTTCCGTCAGTCGTCATCCGACCTTCACGTCTGGCTCTCAGGAACAGTGT
>JBBQMX010000229.1:0-4545 GCA_038329375.1 Pseudomonadales bacterium
GCCGGCGAGATCCAGATCATCGAACCGGGCGCCCTCCACTACGATTTGCCCTGATCCCGTGCCGCCATCAGCCGCTGCAAAATCCAGATTGCCGCTCAGTGAGGTGATTTCCAGATCACCATTGCTGTTTAACGCTGCAGTCACGTTTTCGAGTTCTGACGCATTACTGGCATTACTGGCATCCCTGAGGTTCGCCAAGGTGGTCAACCCGGTAAAGTCGACCGTATTGATCGTCAATGTGTCATCCGCTTGCGGAGAGAATACTGCGCCTGGTAATGTCGCCACAGCTGGCGCCTTACCCTGATTCTCAAGTCCATAAATCAGTTTCTCGATGCTGGTAAACATCGATTGCTTTTCAGAGGTCTGAATTTCGAAACGGTCACCCGCCTGGGCGTCGGTTATTTCAAACTGAATACCCGCCGCACGGATGCTCTCACCGCTTTGATAGGCTCCGGTATCTATGGGAGTGTACCCCAGCTCGGCGGGATCATCGGACCGAAAACGCAGCTCGTACTCCAGACCGCCCGCTCCGTCATCTTTTATATCAATCACGACGTCATCGGTATTGCCACCGTAGAAGCTATTAAAGATAGTCTGGTCCAGCACCATACCGGTACTTATGCGCCCACCCAAGTTGTTGGCGGGGCTGGCGCTGGCGAAAAAAGTCGGCTCGCCCGTGGCTATACCGGTAAAGACCTCTTTGCCGGGATCACTGATCGCGACTTTCACGCCGGTATCAATTTCCAGAGACCGCTGGCCCTCGTCACCCTGATAGACCCAGTCACCGGAGATATTCTGACCAAAAGCCGGGGTATTGCCTTTGAATCCGCTAAAAATGTATTCACCGGACGCATCACGGGAATTACCCAGTGTGGCCAGTTGGTCCAGCCGCTGGCGCAGTTCGGAGGCAATAGATCTACGGTCGTTCGCAGACAGCGAGCCGTTACCCGCCTGCACGGTGAGCTCCCTGACGCGCTCAATCAGATCGGTCACGTCCGCCAGGGTGCTCTCTTCCTGCTCCAGCCGGTTCTCCGCAAGGTCGACATTACGCTGGAACTGGCCAATCTGGGCGGTTTCCTGATCCAGTTTAAGGATTCGCGCTGCCGCTACCGGGTCATCAGAAGGGTTAATTACCCGCTTACCGGTTGCAATCTGCTGTTGCGTCTTTTGCAGGCCAGCATTGAGGTCCTGCAACCTGTTAATACCACCCTGGAAAACCTGCTGTGATGAAATGCGAACCATAGTCAGTTACCTCAACCTAGCGGAAGGTGTTCAGAAGTGTATCGAACAGGTCCTGAGCAACACTCATAACCTTTGCCGAGGCGTTGTAAGCGGCCTGATACTGGATCAGCCGGCCAGCCTCCTCATCCAGGTTAACCCCGGACATGGACTCGCGCTGATTGGTAGTCTGTTCCAGCAAGGCCTTGCCCGCATCCACATCGAGCTGTGCCTGGCGTGTCGTCACGCCTACCTGCCCTACCAGACCACCGTAGGCTTCGGTGAAACTCTGGTTGCCACCGTTCATGGTGTTCGCCGTGGCCAGGCCACCCAGAAACTGTGCGTTCCGGTTATCGGAAACGCCGTCGGTGTTGTAATTGATCTGGAACACGTCGTTGGCCTGCGGGTTACCGTTAATCTCGAACTGGAATCCCCGATAGTTAGGGTCCCGTGGATCTTCTGAGAATAACTTGTTGGCAATTCCGTTCTGAAATGCTTGTCCGCTGACTGCCGGATTCAGCGGCTGCGGATTGGTCGGGTCAGACGCATCCAGAATGTCGTATTGTGTGGCACTGTTGAAACGCACTATGAGCGGCGGCGACAGCTCGCCCCGGGTAGTGAAACCGGACAACGGAACATTGGTCAGTGGATTTCTGACATCCAGCATGACGCCTTGAGAAATAACACCATTACCTGAGTTACCGATGCCAGCCTCGGCCTTGACCGGGCTTGCGAACGCGAGCTCTTCTTCCCGTTCAACCTGCAGTGCAATATTCGAGGCAGCTGACCGGGTGGGTCGAACTAAACAGCTGTCGCCCTGCTCGAAATCTCCGGAGTCAATACGAATATTAAAGCCCGGCATCGAGATTTCCGCCGGCAGCGGCGTGGGTAGTGCGCCCTGACGAACCACATCACCGCTGGCACGGTCAATCATCTCGAAATTGTCGCCATTATTACCGCTAAACCGGAGTGTATAGGAACCTGCCGTGAGCGCCTTGCTGTCGATTATTTCAACCGCCACCACACCGTTTCTTGGTGGCTGATTCTCCGCATTCGGGGATACACGGTTAAGTTGTGCACTTCGGCTGTTTGTGTCTGTAAAGAACAGGCCGCCCAGATCACCTTCAAGGTCCATACCGATCTGATGCTGATGGTTAATCTGGTCCGATAACGCCAGCGCAATGCGGCCAAGCTCATCGAAAGCTGGCTCCAACCCCTCGGACATAAACTGTCGCAAGCCGCCAAGTTTGCCACCGACGATCTGTTCAGTGACGTCCCGGGCGCGGCCGCCACTGGTCAGGGTAAACTTCAGCATTGAGGAATCTTCGTCGCTGGACTCCGTCGATAGAGTAGAAGCCTGATTGCCTACCACCAGCGCCTGGCCGTTCGTCATCTGCACGTTGATTTGCCCACCTTCGGCGGGTACTACCCGAATCTTCATCAGCTCCGACAGTTCACGGAGCTTTTCATCACGTTTGTCCAGCAGCGCATTCGGCTCGTTACCTTGAGCCAGCCCTGGTGTTTCTGAGATCGCCAGATTCAATTCCGCAATACTGGCTAGCAGCGCGTTGGCATCAGAGGTGCTTGCCTGCATTTGCGAGTTGACTGACTGTCGCTGCTGGATAAAGCTGGAATTAAGTGCCTGGAAACGATTGATCAGTCCCTGCGCCTCACTCAGCACCAACTGGCGCTGAGGCAACGCAGCGGGGTCTTCGGCAGCGCTCTGAAGGCTGGCAAAGAAGTTATTCAGCGCATTGTTCAGGCCGGTACTTTCGCCCCCCAGCAAATTGTCGAGGCGGGACAATTCCTTGTTCAGAGTATCCTGCTCATTGAACAGGGATGAATCACCGCGCAGCTGCTCGCTGATAAACGCGTCGGCGATGCGACGGATATCATTGACGTTGACGCCACTGCCGATATTGCCAGCACCGGAAGCGCGACCCGGCTGGGTCTCAAAAATCACTTCCTGGCGGCTGTAACCCGGCGTGTTTGCATTGGTGATGTTGTTGCCAGTGGTATTCAGCGCCGCTTGATGGCTAAGAATGCCGGTCAGACCGATACCAATAAGACCTGCCATAGCCGTTACTCCCCAGAGCCAGACAAGATAGAATCCGGAGCAGCCGCTTCAAGCAGGCTACCGTCCATGATCCGGCGAATTTTCGCACCGTATTCAGGGTCCGTTGCATAGCCGGCAGCCTGAAGCTTGTCGGCAAACTGATCAGGTTTGTCTGCGGCCGCCAACACGTCACGGTATCTCGGATTGCTCTCCAGGAAACTGACATAATCCCGAAAGCTTGCCTCGTAATCGGGATACGCCCGAAACGCTGCCCGCTCACTCATGGCGACACCTTCACGATATTCAGTGGTGGCAATATTGACCGACTCGCCCTGCCATCGGCTGTCAGCCTTGATACCAAACAGGTTGTAACTGGACTCGCCGGCGCTGCCTTCGATCATATGTTTGCCCCAGCCGGTTTCCAGTGCTGCCTGAGCAATCATGACCTTTGGGTTGAGCCCACTTTCGCCCGCGACTTTTTGCGCCAGTGGCAGCAGTTCACGCACAAAGGCTTCCGGAGAATCAAACCGGGTCGGGCTGAACGCAGGACCTGTCTCATCCTTGATGGGCGCAGTAAAGCCGGCTTCCACCACCTCATCCACTTGCCTGACATGGTCTGGCAAACCAGGAGACAGTCTTGGCAGACTGCGATCGTAGTCCGCCAGCGTGCCTTTATGTCCTGCCAGTTTCTGGCCTTGGTCGCTGATACCCGGAATCTGGCGGCTAAGCTGATTTACCAGCGCCTCTGACAACCCCAGGCCACGCTGCTGTGACATGCTCAGACTCAACTGGCTGTCGAACATATCCTGATAGAATTCGGACTGGCTGCTGTTGAGAAAATTGCCTTCTGACAGAACCTTGTTGGCCGCCCGCATGGATTTCAGCATCTCTGACACGAACAGGCTCTCGAACTGCTTGGCCACCTCTTCAAGCGCGCCTTTTTTATCCGTGCGCGCCTGGGTCTTCAGGGCATTGAGTCCGCTAAATTCGGTGTATACCCGGGCCTGTTGGAGACGTGAATCCTGCATCACTTCACCTATATAACAATCAGTTCAGCGCGAAGGGCGCCGGCCTGTTTCAATGCTTCGAGTACCGCCATGACATCACCCGGTGCCGCCCCCACCTGATTAACGGCCTGAACAATTTCATTCAGGGTGACGGCTGGCCCGAACTGGAACATTCTTGCCGGCTCTTCCGTTATTGCGATCTGGCTATTTGGCGTTACTACGGTGTCGCCATCGGTGAAGGGGTTGGGCTGATTGACGTCAAAA
>JBBQMX010000230.1:0-4535 GCA_038329375.1 Pseudomonadales bacterium
TGAGCACCAGCGCGAATCTGGCAGTTCAGATAATCCGTCACCGCAATGGCGAGATGATCCAGCAAGCGATGCATAACTTCTGGTTCCGAATACATCAGCCGCTTGGCTTCACGGAAATCCTTCGATGAACTGCCTTCCACCATATAGGTGGCCAGCGTCCACGGACTGCCCGAAAAACCGATCAGCGGTACACGCCCGTTAAGCTCACGCCGGATGGTGCTGACCGCATTCATCACGTATTCAAGGTCTGAGTCGGCCTTAATTGTCGGCAGGGCATCAACATCTGCCGCCGAACGCACGGTTTTGCGGAATTTCGGACCTTCGCCGGTTTCAAAATACAAGCCCAGCCCCATGGCGTCGGGTATCGTCAGGATGTCCGAGAACAGGATCGCCGCATCAAGCGGATAACGTTCAAGTGGCTGTAAAGTCACTTCACAAGCCAGTTCTGTATTCCTGCAAAGGCTAAGGAAGTCGCCAGCTTTCTCACGGGCAGCCCGGTACTCTGGCAGGTAACGCCCCGCCTGTCGCATCATCCATACAGGCGTGCGGTCGACAGGCTGTCGCATCAAAGCACGGAGAAAGCGGTCGTTCTTAAGTTCAGTCATGCAAATCCTGTTTGGTCGGGAGTACGACAATCAGATGTCGAGGTAGTCAAGTATGCCCTCGGCAGCCTGGCGACCTTCCCAAATGGCAGTCACCACCAGGTCGGAGCCACGAACCATATCGCCGCCCGCGAAGATTTTGGCGTTGGAGGTCTGAAACGCATACTCTGCTTTTTCTTCCGCTGTAACACGTCCGGAATCGTCGGTTGCCACGTTGTGCTCGCCAAACCAGTCGGACGGGCTTGGTCGGAAACCAAAAGCTACGAGAACAGCGTCGGCCGGGATCACTTCTTCACTGCCGGGAATCACTTCCGGTCGACGGCGACCGTTTTCATCGGGCTCTCCCAGCTGGGTCTGTACAACCTTCACGCCCTCCACCTGGTCTTCACCAAGAATAGCGATCGGTTGCCGGTTGAACAGAAACTTCACGCCCTCTTCCTTGGCGTTAGAAACCTCACGACGGGAACCCGGCATATTGGCCTCGTCACGGCGGTAAGCACAAGCCACGCTGGCAGCCAGCTGGCGTATCGAGGTTCGATTGCAATCCATCGCCGTGTCGCCGCCGCCGAGCACCACTACTCGCTTGCCTTTCATATCGATGAATTCGTCACTATCTTTCTCAAACCCGAGACGACGGCCCACGTTTGACACCAGGAAAGGCAACGCATCATAAACCCCGGGTAAGTCTTCACCAGGGAAGCCGCCTTTCATATAGGTATAGGTTCCCATACCCATGAACACCGCGTCGTATTCCTTGATGATGTCTTCTATCAGCACGTCCTTACCTACTTCGGTAGAGAGACGGAATTCAACGCCCATTTCCTCAAATATCTGGCGGCGGCGGGTCATCACCGATTTTTCAAGTTTGAATTCGGGAATACCGAACGTCAGCAAGCCGCCAATCTCTGGATAACGGTCAAAAACCACCGGTTTGACCCCGTTACGAGCCAATACATCTGCGCAACCGAGCCCGGCAGGTCCGGCACCGATGACGGCAACTTTTTTATCGGTCCACGTAACGTGAGACACATCCGGACGCCAGCCCAGCGCGAACGCGGTATCGGTGATGTACTTTTCCACCGATCCAATGGTGACCGCGCCAAAGCCGTCGTTCAGGGTGCAGGCACCTTCGCACAAACGGTCCTGAGGGCAAACCCGGCCACACACCTCAGGCAGCGAGTTGGTCTCGTGACATAGCTCCGCCGCTTTCAGAATATTGCCTTCGGCCACCAGTTTCAGCCAGTTCGGTATGTAGTTGTGTACCGGGCACTTCCACTCGCAATAGGGGTTGCCACACTCAATACAGCGGTGTGACTGCTCGGCAGCTTCATCCTGCTTGAACGGATGATAAATTTCGCCAAATTCCTTTTTGCGCTTTTTTGCCGGCACTTTCTTGGGGTCGATGCGACCGACCTCGATAAACTGGAAGTCGTTATTAAGACGTTCTTTCATTATGTTGCTCTCATCAGCTCAATTTCGAGGACCTGCCAGCATGTAACCGGCAGGCCTGGCCCATTCCGTCGGAGCACTTTACTCCGGGCGGCCACGGGTGCTGGCCAACAGACTCCTGAGGCTTGCAGCCTTGGGCTTCACCAGCCAGAAACGACCAATATAGTCATCGAAATTGTCAAGAATATCCCGGGCCCATTCGCTGCCGGTTTCCGCCACATGCTCTCGTACCACACCCCTAAGGTGATTACGGTAAGGCTCCATGTCTTCGCTGGAAATGCGCTGAATCTCAACCAGCTCATGGTTGTACTTGTCCACAAAGGTATTCTTCTGGTCCATGACGTAGGCGAAACCGCCTGTCATCCCAGCGCCAAAGTTATGCCCGGTCGAACCCAGAACAGTGATCAGACCACCTGTCATGTACTCGCAACAGTGATCACCGACGCCTTCAATCACCGCATGAGCGCCAGAGTTGCGGACACCAAAACGCTCGCCAGCGGTACCAGCGGCAAACAGCTTGCCCCCGGTTGCACCATAGAGGCAAGTGTTACCTACGATGGAGGTTTCCTGGGACTTGAACGTACTGACCTTTTGCGGACGAATAACCAGTTTGCCACCGGTCATTCCCTTGCCAACATAGTCGTTGGCGTCGCCGTCGAGGATCATATTGAGGCCCGACACGTTCCAGACTCCAAAGCTCTGACCGGCAGTGCCTTCAAGCTCAAGGGTGATCGGTGCGTCAACCATACCCTGGTTACCGTGTAGCTCTGCGATCTCACCGGACAATCTTGCACCTATAGAGCGATCACAGTTGGTCACTCGGTAGCTGAAAGTGCCCCCGGACTGGTTCTTTATCGCCTCCATGGCATCCTCGACCATGCGTTCCGCAAGAACGCCCTTGTCAAACGGATGATTACGCTCCATCTGGCAGGTATGGGGCTTGTCGGCGGGAATCGTATCGTTACCAAGCAACCGCGACAGATCAAGCTTCTGCTGTCGCGGAGTATCCCCCGGCAAGCGCTCCATCAGATCCGTACGACCGACCAGCTCCCCAAGTGACCTTACCCCGAGTTTGGACAACCATTCACGGGTCTCTTCCGCGACAAACCGGAAGAAATTCATCGCCATCTCTACGGTGCCTTGAAAGTGTTCATCCCGGAGCCGCTGGTTCTGAGTCGCGACGCCCGTGGCACAGTTGTTGAGATGGCAAATACGCAGGTACTTGCATCCCAGGGCTACCATCGGCGTGGTGCCAAAGCCGAAGCTCTCAGCGCCCAGAATAGCGCCTTTTACCACGTCCAGGCCTGTCTTGATACCACCGTCGGTCTGCAAGCGGATCTTGCCACGCAGGTCGTTGGAGCGCAGAGCTTGTTGGGCCTCGCTCAACCCAAGCTCCCACGGTGAACCCGCATATCGGATGGAGGTAAGCGGGCTGGCAGCCGTTCCACCGTCGTAGCCTGAAATCGTGATCAGATCGGCATAAGCCTTGGCAACACCAGCCGCAATGGTGCCGACGCCCGGTTCTGACACCAGTTTTACTGACACCAGTGCATTCGGGTTAACCTGCTTGAGATCAAAAATGAGCTGGGCAAGGTCTTCAATGGAATAAATATCATGATGCGGCGGAGGCGAAATCAGTGTCACGCCGGGCACCGAGTAACGCAAACGGGCAATCAACTCGTTTACTTTGCCGCCTGGCAACTGGCCACCCTCGCCAGGCTTGGCGCCCTGAGCCACCTTGATCTGCAAAACATCGGCGCTGCGCAAGTACTCTGCCGTCACCCCGAAGCGGCCGGAAGCCACCTGTTTGATCTTGGAGCGTCGCTCGGTGCCATGGCGCGCGGGGTCTTCGCCGCCTTCGCCGGAGTTGGATCGGCCACCCAGCCGATTCATTGCCATCGCCAGGGCTTCATGAGCTTCCGGTGAAAGGGCGCCGAGAGACATCCCCGCGGAATCAAATCGAGGCAGGATTGCTTCAACCGATTCAACCTCGGACAGATCAATAGCCTTGATATCCATGCGGAAAGTCAGCAGATCCCGCAGCGTCGCTACAGGACGCTCATTAACCAGCGCCGCATACTCCCGGTAGGTCCCGTACTCACCCGTGCTGACTGCCTGTTGCAAAGTCATCACCACATCAGGATTGAACGCGTGATACTCTTGGCCATGAATATACTTTAACAGCCCACCCGGTGATATCTGCTTGCGCGGCTTCCAGGCAACATTCGCAAGTTGCTCCTGATCCTGCTGGAACTCAATGAAACCGGCACCCTGAATGCGGCTGGCAACTCCTTTGAAGCAAATATCCACAACCTCGTCCGCAATACCTATCACTTCAAACAGCTGTGAACCCCGGTAGGATGTTACTGTCGAGATGCCCATCTTGGACAGGATCTTGAGCAGGCCTTTGTTGATGCCCTTGCGATAATTGTTCTTGGCCTCAATAGGATCCATAAGAACTTCGCCGGTTCGTATCAGATCGTT
>JBBQMX010000231.1:0-4532 GCA_038329375.1 Pseudomonadales bacterium
GGTCAATGGTATTTTTTAACCCGTGAAGGTCAAAATATCGGGCCGTTTTCGACCAAAGAAGCTGCAGAAGCAGGCTTGGCGGAATTCCTGAAAACTGTCAAAAAGGATGAGTAGCCAATGGCCCAAAATCCACAAAGTCACCAAGGCACAGGCGACCAGGCACAGAGTAAGCTGAATACAGCAGATGCCTCTTTATAAATAGCCACCAACAAGGTTAACCCAATGAGTCACGACCATGTGCATATGCCCCCCGAGACCAAGGACAAACGCGTTGCTATCGCCATCTGGGCGAACGGGACCCTGACCCTGGCTCAGATTGGGGGAGGTATCTTTGCCGGTAGTCTCGCCCTTATCGCGGACGCCTTGCATAATTTTTCAGACATGGCATCACTCGTCATCGCGTTCGCGGCGCAAAAAATTGCGCGCCGCCCGGCTGACGCAAAGATGACCTTTGGTTACGGACGCATTGAAATCGTTGCAGCCCTCATCAACTACACTACCTTGATTATTATCGGGTTCTACCTGATTTACGAAGGTGGCATGCGGATAATCGATCCTCCAGAGGTAAAGGGCTGGTGGGTCGTCTGGCTTGGTGGTATCGCCTTGGCCGTGGACGCATTGACAGCGTTGCTCACCTATTCGATGCAAAAAGACAGCGTCAACATCCGCGCACTGTTTCTTCACAATCTGTCGGATGCACTCGCGTCGGTCGCCGTGGTCATTGGCGGGACCCTTATTTTACTCTACGACATGCGCTGGGTTGATCCTGCCATCACCATCGGCATCGCGGGCTACATTCTCTACCTGGGTCTGACAGAAATCGGCGGTACCATCAGAACACTCATGTTGGGTAGCCCGGTGGACGTCGATACCGATGCCGTCATTGTTGCCCTGTCCAACATCGAAGGCGTTATCGATCTTCATCACGTGCATTTTTGGCAGATGGGCGAACACGATGCCTCGCTGGAGGCCCATGTGATTATCGAGGAAAGTGCATGGGATCAGCTTGAGAACATCAAGTACAGGATAAAACAGGCTCTGGCGCAGGAATTCAACATCAGTCATTCAACACTGGAATTCGAGCACCCGGACCACATGCACAAGGATGCCCACACCTATGGGCATGGTTGAGAGAGATGTTCTCCGCAAGCATCGGCGAGAGCGGAGACTATTTCAACAGGCCGCCCAGGCGCGGAATTTTGCCGGCATGAATCCGAGCAGCGAGAAAGGTCCAGAGACTAATAGCGCAGTTTCAGAATACGCCGGGCGCCATTCAGCACAATCAGCCCGATGATCAGGCCAATGACCAGGTCGGGATAACGGGAGCCCGTCCAGGCGACCAATACACCGGCGACGATAATCCCCACATTGGCGATGACATCATTAGCGGAAAAGATCCAACTTGCTTTCATGTGTGCGCCGCCGTGCCGGTTTCTTGCGATAAGCACCAGACACCAGACGTTGGCCGCCAGGGCCACAAGACCAAAACCCATCATTAACCCGGATACGGGTTCGCTGCCGAAGACAAATCGCCGCCCGACTTCAGCCAGAACCCCCAGCGCCAGAATCAACTGAAGCCAACCGGAAAAATGCGCCGCGCGCAGCTTCATCCGCACACTGTGACCAACGGCATACAGTGCCACGCCGTAGACGGCGGCATCAGCAAACATGTCCAAAGAATCCGCGATCAAGCCAGTGGATTGCGCCAGCCAACCTACTGTCAGTTCAACCACGAACATAACGCCGTTGATGGCCAGCAACCACTTCAGTATACCGGCTTCGACCTGGGCGGTTGCCTCTTCCTTCTCCCTGGCCAGGACTAGATCCTCTTCCCCCACCGGGGTGGTTTTTTCGAGGGAGGCACCCAGTCCCAGGGAGCGCATCCTCTCCTCGATGGTAGCCCCATTGTCGCCATGGAAAACACGTACTTTCCGATTCGGTGTATCGAACGCCAGTAAAACGCGGGGCTCAATACTGTCCAAGGCCATGCGGATCATCCCCTCTTCCGACGGGCAGTCCATTTTTGGCACCCGATAGTCACTGGCATAGCCATGTTGAAAAGCCGTGTCAGTATTCGCTATTGCAGAGGTAGAGACATTGGCAATCTTGGTGCTCTGGCAGCCGTCATTGCACGAGTCAGACATCGAATAAAGCCCTTGTGGATGTACGGACGGCCACTATAAACTGTATAGCAACTATAGAGTCAATCGGGATATTGAGAGATGATGAAAATCGGCGAACTGTCGAAAGTGGTTGGCTGCTCCGTGCAAACCATCCGGCATTATGAAAAGGAACAATTGATTGCCTCCGCAGAACGCAGTGAAGGCAATTTTCGCCTGTACGATGAAGCTGCCGTTGAGCAATTATTGTTCATCAAGCACTGTCGCAGCCTGGATCTCAGTTTGCCGGAAATCCGGCAGTTGCTGGCTTTAAACCGTTCGCCAGGTGCGCAATGTGATGATGTGAATCGGATGATGGATAGGCATATCGAGCAGGTGGAGGCGCGTATCCAGGAACTCACCAAGCTGAACAAGCAACTGAGAATGCTGCGCCGCAGCTGCTCAAACCGTCGGACAGTGGAGCAGTGCGGCATATTGCGGAATTTGTCGGCTACTCCGGTTTCGAGCGGGTGACACCCGGCTCCAAAAACTCTCCTGAACGTTCTGCAACAGGGGCATTTTTCCGCTGCCTTCTCGCCAACCCCAGAAAGACCAGGAAAACCACCAGTACCGACAATTGCGCCATGATCCCCTGCCAGGTGGATTTGACGCCGACCCAACCGAATTCAAAACTGACAGGCAATGGGGTAATACCGATAAGGTCCGCTTCCTGAAGTGCCGACATCGCCTTACCCATGAGGATAAACGCCAGGGCCAGCAACAGGTAGGTGGTAACGGAAAAGAATCTGGCAACGGGTAATTTCACAGAGTAACGCACCAGCAACCAGGCCAATACCGCCAGCAAAGCAGTGCCGGCTACAAAGCCGCTGAATACGGATGAATATTGAGCGGCTGCAGCCTGGGTCAGCAGCGCCTGATAAAACAAGACCGTTTCAAAGACTTCACGATAAACCGCAATAAATGCCAGCAGCGCAAGGCCCCACAGGGTACCCGCAGTCAGATGGGAGTTGATGTGCTGCTGAATATAGGCCTGCCACTGGGCAGCATGGGTTTTACTGTGCATCCAGATGCCGACATAGAGCAACACGACCGCCGCCAATAGGGCCGCAACCCCTTCCATGACTTCGCGGCTGGCACCGCTGATACTGACCAGGGACTGCGCGGCAGCCCAGGTCGCAACACCGCCCACCAATGCCGTTACCCAACCCAAATGCACATACCGAAGTCCGTCACGCCGACCGGTTCGCACCAGCACAGTAACCAGGGCAATGACCACGAGCAGGGCTTCAAGTCCCTCCCGCAACAGTATCACCAAGCTGGCACTGAACAGGGTCACATTGGACAAGGTCGATTCCGAAAGCAATCGATCCGCATCATCCAACCGCGCCAGCGTCCGGCTCACAACGCTTTCAACCTCGCCCGGGGGCTGTGCCTGCTTCAATAATTGTCTTATCGCCATCATATCGGCTTCGAGCGTCTGGCGGAGTGCTTTATCCTGCGCATCCAGGCTGTTTTCGACCAATTCAAAGCCATCCAGATAAGCACTGACCGCCAATGTTTGTGCTGTCTGATAATCGCCACGCCGGTGCGCCTGCTGTGCACGTAGTAATAGGTTTCGGGTGATCTTCAGAGGATTGGTCGTTTCCTGGAATAACAGTTCTGGCTTTGCGCGCAACCGTTCGATCGCCTGCTGCATCACCTCCGGATGTTCTGCAGCGAGTTGCGCCGGCGTGTGGTTTACCATCTGTGACAAGGTGACGCCAGGTGCCTCGCCTGTACCCTCAGAGCCGGATTGAAATGCCAATCCGCCGACGTGGAACGCCAGCGACCAGCGTTGCTCTTCCGTCAGTTGGGTAAATGCCGGCATTGCGGTATCGTCTATGCCATTGGATATGGCGTCGTACAGGCCCAGAAGTGACCGGTTCAAGGCTCGCTCTTTGCTGGTGAAATCGGTTGGAGCGGGCTCCAGCTGTGCGGCCATCACACCATCGCCCCCACCGGTTGCGCCATGGCAAGAAGCACATTGGCTCTCAAACAACCCTTCGACTCTCGCTTTGGGCAACAGGTGATCTGGTAAGGACGACTGAGGCATCAGTGCCAACAACGTACCCCGCAGGCTGCCGCTCATTTGTCGAATTGTTTCAATAGCCTGTTTGTTCTGGATGGCTTCCTGTAAAGCCTTGGCCTGATCTGTCAGGTCGCCAGCGTCGGCTGATTTATCCTGAATCTCAGAAATATTCGTCACGATGAGCTGGGAGAACTCCAGCATTTCCTGATATTCACCATCATTGACCACCTGGCCATCCTTGACGGCTTCCACGTAATCCACAGCAATGTATTCGGCCAGCTGTGCCAATTGACGCATCTGAGCCGAGCCGTCATCACTCATCTCGGCCTGACTGGTCGCTGGAA
>JBBQMX010000232.1:0-4530 GCA_038329375.1 Pseudomonadales bacterium
GCGGAAGTTCAACGCCGGAGGTGATCAGATCGGAAATCGCTGAACAGCGCTATGAAGGGCTCCGAGGCAGGATTAGCCGGAGTAACAGGTACGAGGAGCCCTAACTGCCGGACATCATCGACGGTGTCTCACTGGACTTCGGAAAACCAGTGATTCGCAATCCATGATGCCGGCCTTCAATAGTCCGTGTCAGTCACACTGCGGCAGACTGGCGCGTCCCGGAGTCGAGCGATCGTTGATGGTGTGGACACAACCATACTGATCGTCTGCCACCACCGCCGGGTCCAGCACCTCATCGCCGTCTGGTTTTTCACCCAGATTTACCCAGTTAACGAGGTCCACTAGCGCTGTGCTGAATTCCGTCCCTGAAAAGCCGCAGTGACCGGGGGCACGGATAGCACGCTGTACAAGGTTATCGCCGTTTCCATTGGCCTCGGCGCCTTTGCGATACAGCTGTTGATGCACAAAGGGCACGAAGAAATCTCCCAGGGTATGCATGGTGAGCACCGGCACATCAAAGTCCCCGTGCACCAGGGGCAACCAGCGGACGCCGTCGTCGCGGACAGGGTTCACTCCCCGATCTGCCCGGAAGCGGCCCACCTTGGCGGTGAATGCTCGCTCCTGACCGGTGAAGCGTACACCGTCCGTCCAGCGATAGACCCGGTCGGTGTTGTCATAGATGTCCTTGGCCAGGATGCCGGTGACGGTGCCGTCGCGGCCACCTGTGCCCAGAACGGCAAACTGCAAGCCCGGTGTAGCAAAACCCTCATCGAAGATGGGTCGCTCGCCGCCGGTCAGGTTCATGGCAATGTCTTTTAGACGCTGGCCGGCTTCGTTTGCGGGCACAAAGGCATTCTGGCCGCTGGTGGCCACAAACAGCTCTCCCAGTATCTCTGGCAGTAACTGCTGGAAGTTCTCGTAGGGCAGATGACCCAGGCCGGCGAGTTCCATGGCAACCCGGGGGTAGTCGCCAAGCCAGTTGAACTGATTCTGTTCCGCCTGGCACATGGGCAGAGCGCCTTCGTAGGCTACTTTGTAGCGGGCGGTTTCCATGGTCTCCCGCTCTACCGCAGCAGCAGCGGCGTGCCCGCCCATGGACACGCCAGCGATGAGATATTGGCCGACCTTGCCATGATTCACACTCCAGTCCCGGGCCAGATAATCGGTCAGCTCCAGAGCCAGGCGGTTGGTATCCTCGATGGCGGCGCGCACATCGTAAAAATTGGCTGAATAGGAAGATGCGGCCCAGGCATAGCCCAGGGACAGCGCCGTGCTCCGAAAGGCCAGGTTGGGCACTTCCGGTGTCACTACCGAGCCTGTACCACGGAAGCCGTGGGTGTACATAATCACACCGCCGTTCCATTCGGCGGGGAATTCAGCGGTGTAGGCCGCATCGCCCTGAATCCCCTCATAGGTCCCCCAATAAGCGGCAGCGCCGCCCAGCGCATCAAACGCCAGATCGGACGACACGGTAAAAGCGCGGCTGTCGTGCTCACGCACCAGGGCCTGGTTCTTGGCCCGACCCTGGCTCTGCCCGAATTCCGGGCCTCTATCCTGAATTCCGCTCTGGGCCAGGAGTGTACCGGGTGCAGAAAAAGCCATAGCGGTGGCGCAAGCCATCGCCAAAAGAAGCCTTTGGTATTTCATTGTCCAGTCTCCGAATTTTCTTGTCGTTGTTGTTCACTGTACACATGGTATGTATCCGCACGTAACAAACTAGGATAGTTTAGTTACATGCGCAAGAGCAAAACCCGACGCCCGAGTAAACTCAGGATTCACTGCTATGGATTTTAGCCCGCCGGCACGCGTAAGCTCGAACCATACTCGACCAATAACCACAAGAAACACGTCAGAATCAGGAGTAACCTATGAACGATGTGAGCATTGCCGCGGATGAAAAGGGTCGGAGTACCGTTAAGCTAACCCACGCTGGATGTCGTTAATAATGAATGAAGTGCGTGATATTATCGGGCGGTCCAGAGCGAGCCAGCGGGGAAGGCTGAATCTATGATCCTCAATCAACCCAAGCACCGTCATTATGACGTTATTATCCTCGGTAGCGGTCCCGCCGGCATCACCACGGCGCTGGAGTTGTCCAAAGAGCCTTCGCTTAAGATCGCCGTCATTGAAAGTGGATTGTTGGAGCCACACCCAACCATCCAGACCCTGGCCAACGTCCAGTTACATGGCGATTTGACCGACGATTACTTTCCCATGCACACGCAACGTTGTTTTGGCGGAAGCTCGACGATCTGGGGTGGGTTTTGCGCCGTGATGGAGAAGAGAGCCTTCACAACTCAAGCGTGGCCTATCCCCTATGAGGAAATAGACCGTTGGTATCCAGCTGCCGCCCGCATTATCGAGCTGCCAGACGACGCTCATCGCCAACCCACGGTGGCCATTGAAGGAACATCAGAGCTGGTTTACAAGCCCTTTTACGTAAGCCCGCCGGTCCGGTTTAATAAAAAATACCATTCCTTTTTCCAACACCATCCCCGCGTCGACCTGATACTGGGCAACACCGGATTCCGCCTGATAACGCGGGGCCGCACCGTCACTGCCGTGGAACTACAAGACTCGCTAGCGCCCCAGCTCTCACCAACGTTCGTGTCGGCTGACACCTTTGTAACTGCCTGCGGTGGGGTGGGCAACCCGCGGTTGCTGCAGCTCTCTAATATTGTTGAGCAAATGCCTGTCGGACTCGGCCTGATGGAGCATCCACACCTCTACGCGGTGGCGGACATGTACCTGGACCGGGACCGGCTCCCGAATGGCATCGAAGAAGATCCGCGCGTGGTACACGCACTCCAGTTAGCAGACAGCTATTGCGTCGAGCAAGGCGTGCTGTCTTTCAGCGCTGATTTCAATCTGAGGCAGATGACCTCAGCCGTGCTGCTGGGCAAGCGGCGCGAGATGCTTCATACCCCAGCCACCATTCGGGCCGAGATTGCCCCGGATTTCAGGAATTCCATACGCGACAGCGACCAGAGCAATTATCTTGGAATCCCCATGCCACGTGTAGATTTCCACTACCGTTATCAGGATCTGGCGCGTGAGAGCTGGCATCTGTTCGGCAAGGCACTACTGCGCTCGGGGTTAGGGCGCCCCTCCATCCTGCAGCCCGAATTCAGGCTGCACAGTGGCGGACACCTGATGGGCACAACACGAATGGGTCTGTCGGCGGCTGATTCCGTGGTCGATAGCAACTGTCGGGTGCACACAACCGATAACCTCTACGTGGCCGGGTCGTCAGTCTTTCCAGCCGGCGGCGCCTCCAACCCAACCTACACCATTGTGGCAATGGCGTTGCGCCTGGGCGCGCATCTTGCCAGCACTTTGAAAGGAGAGGCTCATGGATAGGCGCACCTTACTCGCCGGTCTCGGCGCTGCGGCGACCTGGCTCAGCATCAGCGGTTGCGCGCGGCTCGTGCTCAATGGTCGTTCCCCTGAGAGCGGCAACATGGCCGAGCCCCCAACGTCACTCAGTGCCCAGCTTGCGGCGCTCGCAGACCCACATTTTCGCGAATACTCGGCGGGCTGGTCTGTGTACGCGCTCCACTCAGAGATGGCGCACAAAGGCGTCACCTCAATACACCACGGAATAAACCTTAAAAAGGTGATCAACCTGGCGCGGCATGAACCGCTCATTATCTATAAAGGCTTTTACTACACGCAGACCGAGCTTGAGTTGTACGCTCTGGCATACCTGCACAAAAGCGCTGGGTTCGGCATCCTGGCAAACCAGAAGGTGAAGCCTTTGCCGCTAAATTGACGCTGGCCGGGGTGCAGACACAGGCCACACGGTACAATTTCACGACGCATGATTTCGTGATGCTGAACGCATACGCGCAGACCCCTGCGACGACGGCGGCAATTACTGAGGCCGCAAACTTCCTGAAGGATCACTTTACGGAATAACCCTTACGACACGACTGTTGCAAAGGGTGGGGTCTTTGGTTTTGTCCCTGCCTTGCGGTTTCCCTGGTTAATTCTTGGAAACCTTTGCAATCAGGGTTATCGGACCCGCGTCTCCCGCCACCGTAACTGGCTCGAATCCCGGTAGCTGTATCGTTAGCGCGGGTGGGTTGCCGTGCCACTGGGCATCCCATTCCACCCTTGGTGCTGCGTCCGGATCCGGGATGATGCGCACGGATACCGGGCCGAAATCCGTGGGGGCGGGGCCGTAACTGATGGGATCGTGTTGATTGAGCCAGCGCTGCGGCACACCTGCACCCAGGATCAACTGATCACCTTCCTCCCGCACAAAGCAGTTGCGGATCATCAGTACCCATTCCGCGGATGCCCATACATGGTGGCCATCTCCCATGCAGCCGCCGCCGGTGGTGGGGTGGATGGCCTCGGGCCACTGGCCGGTACTGGAAGCCAGCTCAGCCACCGAATCCATCAATGCCAGATAGCGGTCGTCGCCGGCGCGCAGCAGTACCTGTGCCACGTGCAGGGTGAGATAGGCGTTAAGGCCGGAGTGGATCATATCCTGATAGAAAGCGCCGTTGACGAAACAACGCTGCA
>JBBQMX010000233.1:0-4523 GCA_038329375.1 Pseudomonadales bacterium
GACCATGCCTATAAACTGGCTGTTAGCAGCACCAAATCGATGACCGGCCACTTACTGGGCGCTGCCGGTGCAGTTGAAGCAATTTTCTCACTACTGGCTATTCGCGACGGCTTGTTGCCGCCAACCATCAACCTGGATAACCCCGATGCTGGTTGCGATCTGGATTTTGTCGCGAATGAATGCCGTAAAGGTGATGTTCGTGTGGCCCTATCCAATTCGTTTGGTTTTGGTGGAACTAACGGCACCCTGATTTTCAGTCGCTACGAAACCTGAGCAAGCTTTGGCAACTGTAATCTGGGCGGATCAACAAGACGTTCCGGCGAGTGATCGAGGCCTGGCGTACGGAGACGGCGTTTTTGAAACCATCAGGATCCGGGCCAATCATCCGACGCTGAGGCAACGCCATGTTGCCAGGCTTGGAGAGGGCGCGGAGAGACTGGCAATTCCTTTACAGCCAGGTCTGCTCCAGAGCGTTATTGACGAAGCTTCAGAACACTACGCCCGCCCGGAGGACTGGGTTCTCAAGCTGATGCTAACCCGGGGCAGTGGAGGCCGGGGCTATCGGCCGGCCATTACAGCAGCGCCGAGGTTGATTATCAGCGCCCACCCTCTGCCGCCAATGCCTTCCAGCGAGGGTGTTGTGGCCTGTATTTCTTCCCATGAACTGCTTGTGCACCCCCGTCTGGCGGGTCTTAAGTCTCTCGCCCGGCTTGACCAGGTGATGGCAAGCCAGGCTATGCCCGATGACTGTTACGAGGCATTGATGGTCAATGGTGCCGGACATTTACTGGAGGGCACTCGCACCAACATTCTGGTGCGTCTGTCAGAGCATTGGGTGATGCCAGCGGTTTCAAGCCTGGCAGTTGCCGGAACCATGCAGGGTCATGTTGTATCTCTGCTGGGCAGTCGGGACGAGACCGTGTACGAGCAAGTCATTATGCCCACTATTTTCACCCAGCCGGATTTCCGTGGCCTGTGGCTGATGAACAGCGTCATCGGAATTGTCCCGGTTCGCCAGGTAGGTGGTATCCGGTTGCCTGT
This sequence comes from Pseudomonadales bacterium, assembly GCA_038329375.1. Classification (GTDB taxonomy): domain Bacteria; phylum Pseudomonadota; class Gammaproteobacteria; order Pseudomonadales; family Oleiphilaceae; genus Marinobacter. The sequence continues at coordinate 1,042 of JBBQMX010000233.1, forward strand.
TGATGCCCGCCTTGCGACAATCATCGGCCAACAACTCTTCATGGAACAATGCTTTTGATTAAATCCCTCGCGATTGCTCTGGTGTGTGGGCTCATCCTCGCTGTTACCGGAACCGGCCTGTGGGGTTGGCAGGGCTTGCAGAGCCTCAATTCGCCTATGGCCCTGGATGAGCCGGTAATGTTCCAGGTGCCCGCTGGCAGCTCGTTTGATGCGATAGCGCGTTCAATGGAATCCGCGGGCTTGGTAGCGGAGAGTTTCTGGCTGCGTCTCTACGGCAGAATTTATTCCGAACAGACAAGAATCAAAACAGGTGAATACGAATTCAGGGATGGCGAAACGGCCAAAAACATGTTGGATGCAATGGTCGCTGGCCGAGTAAAAACGTGGAGTATCCAGTTTATTGAAGGCACAACGTTCAGCGACTTACGCGACGTTCTTGCGAGCAATGCCAAGCTGGAGAAGGTAACGACCGACTGGAGTGTCGAACAGATCATGACGACGCTGGGGGCTGAGGGCGAGCATCCGGAAGGCCGGTTTTTTCCGGACACCTATCTCTTCAATAGTCAGGCTAGTGACCTTGACATGCTTCGTCGGGCTTTTGGAAGGATGAATCAGGTATTGGACGATGAGTGGGCGGCCCGTGCCAATGGCTTGCCTTACGAGAGTGCGTACGAAGCTTTGATCATGGCATCCATTGTTGAACGTGAAACCGGTGTGCCAGAGGAGCGTGATGAAGTAGCGGGCGTATTTGTGCGTCGCTTGCACAAAGGTATGCGCTTGCAGACAGACCCCACCGTTATTTACGGCATGGGTGACCTCTATAAGGGCCGCATTGGACGCAAAGATCTGCAGACTGTTACTCCTTATAATACTTATAGAATTAACGGCTTGCCTCCAACGCCTATTGCACTGGCAGGGCGTGAAGCGATTCACGCCGCATTGAATCCTGCAGAGGGTGACACGTTCTACTTTGTTGCCAAGGGTGATGGTACTCATCAGTTTTCGCGAACCCTGGCTGAGCACCAGGAGGCCGTCAGGGCCTATCAGCTTCAGAGACGTTCGGATTACCGCTCTTTTCCACCCGCAGCAGCGGATAAAGGCGAGGAGGAATGATCGAGCGAGGACGTTTCATTACCTTTGAGGGCACCGAGGGGGTTGGGAAATCGACTCAGTTACAGCTTGCTGCGACTACGCTCAGGACAGCAGGGATTGATCTGGTTGTGACCCGCGAACCAGGCGGTACGCCGATGGCGGAAGCGATCCGGGAGTTATTATTAACGCCCAGAGACGAAAGGGTTAAAGAAACCACCGAATTGCTATTGATGTTCGCAGCCCGAGCGCAGCACCTGCATACTCTTATACTGCCCGCACTGGCGGCTGGACAATGGGTTCTGTGTGACCGTTTCACCGACGCGACCTATGCCTATCAGGGTGGCGGCCGGGGTGTTCCCGCCGCACGAATCCAGCAGCTCGAGACATTGGTGCAGGGGGCTACCCGTCCGGATCACGTCATTCTGCTTGACGCACCCGTAGAGGTGGGGATGGCGAGAGCAAGGAAACGGGGCGAGCTTGACCGGTTTGAGCAGGAAACCATTGCGTTTTTTGAGCGGATTCGCGCCGTTTATCTGGATCGTGCCAGGAAAATGCCCGCTCAGTACCACGTGATCAACGCAGTTCAGCCCCTGAATAATGTGACCGAACAATTGACGTTAATGCTTCGGAATATCATCAGTGAGGCCAGGTCTGATTGATGTGGCCCGACCAGTTCCGTGCAAGTCTTTCCTGAGTCTGCTTTAATAAAGTCACGTTGTTATTCAGGGCGCACGACTATTTGCCTATGCTGAACGCACGACTTATCAAGCTCCCGGTATCTTCTTGCCAGCACCGACATGAGCATCATCAGTTGGTGATTGGTATTGATGGCGAGGCTGAAGTCAGTGTTAATGGTGTTGATGCCAGGCTGGACACCTGGAACGCCTGTCTGGTTCCCACCGATACCCGCCACGATTACCGCGGCAACGAGCAGAACCATGTGCTCGTCATTGATCTCGATCCTTACCTTCCAGCCCTTAACAACCCTGCGCATAGCGATTATGAGCGTTTGGCACCGTTATTTGAGCGAACCCGCAACGTGGGTATGGATAACTGCCTACAAGGGCTGGTTCAACTCTGTGCCGGGGAATTCAGCAGAGCTCCGTACAACCAGGCGATGCACCGCCATCTCGCGGCCGGCATTCTGCATTGTATGTCGGAGCGTATTGACAGAACCAGTAAAGGTCCGGTGAGCCGAACCGGCTTGAGCCCGGATACTATTCGCCGTTACGTTATGGAAAATCTTCATAAAAAAATCACGGTACAGGATCTGGCCGGAGTTGCCTGCTTGAGCGTCAGCCGTTTTCATGAAACCTTTCGAGCTATCACCGGCATAACTCCTCATCAGTTTCTGCTGCAAACCCGACTTGAGCAGGCCATTCAATTGCTTTCCGAAACGAGTCTTTCGATATCGGAAATCAGCTTCCGCACCGGTTTTTCCAGTCAGGGTGCGTTAACCAACGCGCTGCAAAAACATCGGGGCACCACGCCGTCCGCATTTCGATTTAAAGAAGCAAAAGCGTCAACAATTGATTAGAAAAACGAAGAATCGGATTATTTTGCAAAAAAAACGTAGGTTTTTGTAAGTCATTAACATTCAGCTACATTACATTAGGGTAATCTGTTGCTGGAGTGTCCAGTGGCCGAGGCATTTCATTTCCCGACATTAACTCTGATTCTGCCATTTCATTGCCCGGCTCGACCGGCGAAAGTAACGAATTATACCTTGAGGGCAGCGGGGGTGTTTCTTTGTATCAGTCCCTGGAATTTCTCGCTGGCGATCTTCACTGGTCAATCGATGGCACTGCTTGTGGCGGGTAATACGGTAATTGCCAAACCTGCAGAACAGACTAGTCTGGTGGCATACCATGCGGTTGAGTTAATGCATCGTTATTTTCACTGGGAATCGAAAAGGTTTGAAGAGCGAAGCAGCTCTACGCGGTGTGCAACAGAAACTGAACGATAAGGAGGTAAATATTGAGATGCAGACGCTGGCGTTGTAGGCACTAACACAAGATCACGAGAAGAATCACAAAATCAAGGCGCGCGACTATCGCGTTCAACACGGTAAACGCGACAAACGGTCGAGGCAATGCCCGACCTAATGACCGGAGAAGTCTTATGGCTATTGGTGTTTGGATCAGTCTAATTGGTTATTTTGCGCTCATGATCGCCATCGGCGTCTATGCTATGCGCACATCTACGTCTTCGTCCGAAGACTACATGCTGGGTGGGAGATCGCTCAGCCCACAAGTGGCGGCGCTTTCGGCCGGTGCTTCGGACATGAGTGGATGGTTGCTTCTGGGTCTACCAGGGGCGCTGTTTGTATCCGGTCTGGCCTCAGCCTGGATTGGTATAGGCCTGTTTGTGGGTGCGTTCGTTAACTGGGT
>JBBQMX010000234.1:0-4518 GCA_038329375.1 Pseudomonadales bacterium
TGATGTTCGCCTTTGGTCTGCGCTCCAGCCTCGGACTGTTTGTGGCACCCATTGCAGAGGCCAATAGCTGGGGACGGGATGTTCTCGGGCTCGCGCTGGCTATCCAGAACCTGGCCTGGGGCGTTATTGCGGTGCTTGCCGGTGGGCTGGCGGACCGCTTTGGCAACGTTGTCGTCATCGTAGGCGGAGCTGTGCTTTACGCACTGGGGCTCTGGCTGACATCCGGTGTCAGCGACATCTGGGTGCTGCACAGCAGTACAGGTTTGCTGATCGGCGCGGGCGTGGCGGGTACCGGTTTCGGTGTGGTGCTGCCGCTGATGGCGAAAGCCGTCAGTGAATCCCGGCGCCAGTGGGTGCTTGGCGTGGGCACGGCCGCCGGTTCTATGGGGCAGTTCCTGATGGCGCCCCTGGCGCAACAATTTATTGATCTTTTTGGCTGGAGCGGCGCCCTCAACGTGATGTCGCTGATGGCACTGGGGATGGTCCTCCTGGTGATGCCATTGGCAGCCAAAACGGGCAACCCTGCAGGCAGCGGCACTCATCAGGCGAGTGCGGAAACCCTGCGTACCACGGTCACCCTGGCCCGGGGGCATCTTTCCTACTGGCTGCTGACCGTCGGCTTCTTCGTGTGCGGTTTTCATGTGGCGTTTATTACGGTGCATCTGCCGGGGTATCTCACCGACCAAGGCTTTGAGCCGTCGGTGGCGGCTTGGGCCATCGGGTTGATCGGGTTGTGCAATGTCTTCGGGGCGCTCGGCGCCGGCATTCTGTCCGGACGTATATCCATGCGGCTGCTTCTGATCGGCATTTACTCGGGACGAGCCGTGGCCATTACCTGCCTGCTACTGTTCCCGATGTCGATCGGGTCGATTATCCTGTTCAGTTGTGTGATGGGTTTTCTCTGGCTTGCCACCGTGCCGCCGACGACAGGTCTTGTCGCGGTGATGTTCGGCACCCGCTATATGGCAACTCTCTATGGCGTGGTGTTTCTCGGCCATCAGGTGGGCAGCTTCTGCGGCGTTTATCTGGGCGGCTGGATCTACACCACTACCGGGTCCTACGACGGCCTATGGTGGATCGGCGTTGCTCTCAGCCTGGTTGCGGTTGGGCTGCACTGGCCGATTCGCGAAGAGCCGGCCAGTGCGCCTCAGTTACAAACGTCCTGACCCTGATCAGCTCGTCGATTCCTCGCTCTCGTTGTATTCCCCCCGACGGGCCAGGCTATTCAGTCTGGCCCTTTTGAGGAACGCGGCCTGGGCCTGCTCCCGGTTTTCAGCTTTGCCCGCCCAGGCTTTCATCGCGGGCTCCTGAAGCGCCCTGCCGTAAGACATGCTCAATTGCCAGGGGGCATTACCACGCTGCCGATTGATTTCATTGAGGTTGGCAGTGGCCTCTTCCGGGGTCTGGCCGCCGGACAGAAAATTGATACTGGGCACGGCCGCCGGCACAGTGCGACGAAGGACCCGCAACGTCATTTCAGCGACCTCAGCCGGTGAGGCCTTACCCGCTTCCTTGCCCGGGGTAATCATGCTGGGCTTGAGAATCATGTGCTCCAGGCTCACCTTGTGCTGGAACAACGCGAGGAAGACTGCGTGCAAGACATGCTCGTTCACCTCGGCGGAGCGCGCCATAGAGTGGTCACCATCGATCAGCACTTCTGGCTCCACGATCGGCACAATACCCGCAGCCTGGCAAGCGGCCGCATAGCGGGCCAGCATTTCTGCGTTCGCTGACAGACCAAGGGACGTCGGGTTGTGATCGGAAATCGGATAAACCTCACGCCACTTGGCAAAGCGCGCACCCTGCTCCTTGTAACGGGCGAGCCGTTCGGGCAAACCATCAAGCCCATAGGTAATCATGTCTCCGGGTGCGCCGGGCAACGGGCCCTTCCCCAGATCGACCTTGATACCGGGAATAATCCCCTGACGGGCGGCAAGTTCTGGCAGCAAAGTACCGGCATCATCTTTCTGGCTCAGTGTCTCTTCAAAGAAAATCACACCGCACAGATAGCGACCGACATCCGGTGAACAAAGCAGCATAGACCGGTACCAACGGCGGTTTTCCTCGGTAGAGTCCACCCCTACTGCCTGCAGCCGCTTTGCTATGGTTCCGGTACTTTCATCGGCCGCCAGGATTCCCCGGTCGGTGTCAATCATGTCTTCGATCGTTTGTTGCAGCTCACTTTGAACTGTCATGCCAAACCCTCCTTAGTCGTCATTTGAACACAGATAGTTGCTGATTTGGCGGCTGTGGGCAAGGGTTGGTAAATTTTCGTAATCCATGCCAATGGTCTCCGGAACAAGTTGTTAGACTGTATTTCAGTACGACCCTCTAATCCACCAAGGCTTGCAAGATGTTCCTTCGCTATTCAATGATCATCGGTTTACTGCTTGTTGTGACGACATCGTCATACGCCGATGAAGCACGCGTTTCGCTAAGAGTCGGTCTGGAGCCATTCCCTCCACTGATTACCGAGCAAAAAACCGGTTACAGTGTCGAGTGGCTGAAAGAAGTTGCGGGGACTGCCGGCTTTGACATGACCATACAGGTCATGCCCTACAGCCGTGCCAAGTCTGCCCTCAAGACAGGTCAGGTCGATATCATTGGTCACACGCCCCACGGCCTCGAAAATGACGCTTTCTATACCTTTGCCTCGGAGCTCGACTACTCTGTCATGGTCAGCCTCGATGCTGTCAGCGTGAACGAAGAGGATATCCAGCAAGATAAACTCGATTCGGTTTATGTGGGAACGCCATTTGGCAACGCCAGCTTTATCAGCGAACTGCTGAAACTGACCGAGGACCGTTTTGTGGAGGGCACATTACCGAATATCGTCGATATGATGCTGGCAGGTCGTATCAACACCGTGGTTTTTGAGCGCGCAGCCATATTTATCCAGGTGCAAAAGCATCAGGCCAGTGTCTACTACCGAAAGGTGAAGCAGGTCAGTGCCGGCTTTGCGATCAGAAGCGACAATCCAGAGTTGCTGGCACGCCTGAATGACGCAGCGTTGCAGATTGACTCCCAGGCGATCTACCAAGACTACACTGAGAAGTTCGACTGGCCGGATGAAGGTTTTATTTCCTCCGGCGAAGTGGATGTACCGGATCAGAAATGACATTCGATGTGCTGAATGTTCTCCAGGTCAAACACCAAATCAGATACTCCCCTCAGCCGGTTGGCGCGCAACCGCAAGCTGTGCATCCTCACAGTTCAGAAAATCCGAAGAATGCAGCCACTGCTGGTCCGGATAATATTTGAACACCCGTTGCCCGCCTTTCAAGTTGTCCACCACCTTGCGTATGACACCCTGGCTTACCGCCGGACAGCCATGGCTGCGGCCGATACGGCCGTAATCACTCACCCAGGAGGCATCCACGTAGTCGGCGCCGTGTATAACAATCGCCCGTTCCCGGGCGAGGTCGTTGAAACCCGACTCAAGACCATCGAGGCGTAGCGAATAGCCGTGCGCTCCACGATAATCTCAGGACAACCGGCTCTCCTCACTGACCAGGGAACTGGGGCTGATCTGGTATGCGCCCGAGACCCAAATTAATCGTTCTGCTATCACCCTTCAAGAACTGGCAAAACCCGGAGCAGTTCGACACCGATCTGGCGCTGACACGTCAGCTATTTGGGGCGTCCGGGCCGCAGCTATTATCTCGGGCAGACACCGTATTCGAATCCGGGGAAACCCGGAATATCCGGCTGGCCCGACCGATACCTGTTGTCACTGCCTACTGGACAGCGCATGCAGGCGACGACTGGAACGTTAATTACCGCGCTGACAGCTATGATGCCAACAACCAACTCATTGACCTGCTCGACAGCGTGATTCCGTGAGATACAGTTTCGAAAACGGGTCGCTGCATCTGCAATGCGCGAAGATCAGGCCTGAACCGGAAACCGGTTTTGCAGCCAGGCTTTGATGGCATCTGATTCGTACAGCCACTCTGGTTGGCCCTGATCCTGTTTTATCAGCAGGCAAGGCACCTTGATACGCCCACCGCCAGCTTCAAGGGCAGCCCGGTGTTCGCCATCATGCTGAGCATCGCGGGTTTCGATATTGAGGCCAAGGCGGGCGATCTCCTTGCGAACCTTGATGCAGAACGGGCAGGCACTGAATTGATATAGCGCCAGTTCCTGACAGGCACGATCGACTTCAGCCTGCTCTTCAGTGGAACGCGCAACGGCTTCTGGGGTGCTGAGCTTTTCACTGAGTAACATAAAGGGGGTAAGGATTAGCCGAAGGGTACGGAAGAAATAGCGGATGATGAGTCTCATGGGTTTGTTGGATGCTCCTGAAATAAATGAACGCGCAGCATATCATTTTCAGCGATGGTCCGGTCGGGCCAAGCAACTGCACTGACAAAGTAACCTGCTACCAGGCCAGCCAGATAACATGCCGGGCACCCTTGCCGGGGCGGTGAGCCCGGACGGTAATTGCCTCGGCGGCGAATCCGATTTTACGCAGGCGTTCAGTAAACGCTGGATCCTGCCCCGCTGACCAATAGGCCA
>JBBQMX010000235.1:0-4514 GCA_038329375.1 Pseudomonadales bacterium
CGGGTGCCTTCCCATATCACCATCACCACACTGCCTGGAGCAGCTTCTTCCCCGCGATTCAGGACGATGGCGCTGGGGTTTTTAACCTCTTTCAGGCCCTGCTCAAGCATGGCGACTACCCCCAATTCGTTGACCGCGCCAAACCGGTTTTTGGTCCCCCGCAGGGTACGGTAGCGACTGTCACTGGAGCCCTCCAGCAGGATAGAGCAGTCGATCATGTGTTCGAGTACTTTGGGCCCGGCCAGGCTGCCATCTTTGGTCACATGGCCAACCAGAAACAGAATGGTGCCAGTTTGCTTGGCAAAGCGCGTGAGGTAGGCGGCGCTTTCCCGAACCTGGGACACGCTGCCGGGCGCAGACTCCACGTCACTGATATGCATCACCTGAATACTGTCCACCACCAGAACCCGGGGCTTTTCTACCTCCGCAATCTGGATGACGCGCTCAACGCTGGTTTCCGACAGCATCATAAGCTTACTGGTGGGCAGTTCGAGGCGCCTGGCCCGCATTGCGACCTGTTGCAGTGATTCCTCACCGGTGACATAAAGCGCAGGAATTCTGCTGGCAAGGTGGCAAACAGTCTGCAGCAAAAGTGTGCTTTTACCGGCGCCGGGATGGCCACCCATCAGGATAGCCGAACCCTCCACCAGACCTCCGCCGAGAACCCGGTCGAGTTCCTGCATGCCAGAGCTGATGCGGGACTGCTCACTGAGGTTAACGGAATCCAGCGTCTGGACTGCTGACAGGCTGCCGGCGAAACCCTCGAACCGGATGCCGCGGCTGCTGCCCGCACTGGCGGAACCGCTTACCCCCCGCACTTCGCTGATGGTATTCCACGCCTGGCAGGCGGTACACTGGCCCTGCCATTTGGAATAGTCTGCGCCACATTCGGTGCAGACATAGGCGGTTCTGGTCTTTGCCATCAGGCCAGCTTCTTGTATTTCATGCGCTGAGGCACCATGGCTGAATCACCTTTGCGTTTCTTGTGATCCTCGTCGTATTCGGTGAAGTTGCCTTCAAAAAATACCACTTCGCTATCCCCCTCGAACGCCATAATATGCGTGGCAACACGGTCAAGGAACCAGCGATCATGCGAGATCACCATGACGGTACCCGGGAAATTAAGTAGCGCATCTTCCAATGCCCGCAGTGTTTCTACGTCGAGATCGTTTGTGGGTTCGTCCAGCAACAGAACGTTGCCGCCTTCTTTCAGCAATTTGGCCAAATGCAGCCGGTTGCGCTCGCCTCCGGACAGATCAGCTACCCGCTTTTGCTGGTCGCCGCCCTTGAAGTTGAAGCGCCCTACATAGGCCCTCGACGGAGTCTGGTAGTTGCCTACCTGGATGATGTCCTGGCCGTCGCTGAGCTCTTCCCACACGGTTTTGCTGCCGTCGAGATCACGCATCTGGTCAACATACGCCAGTTTGACGGACTCGCCGATTGTGATCGTCCCGGAATCCGGCTTGTCATGCCCCGCAATCATCCGGAAAAGTGTGGATTTACCGGCACCGTTACCACCGATAATACCGACAATCGAGCCTTGAGGAATGCTCAGGCTCAGGTCTTCGTAAAGTAGGGTGTCACCAAACGACTTGCTGATGTTGTCGACCTCGATAACCTTGTCACCCAGGCGAGGCCCCGGCGGGATGTAGAGTTCGTTGGTTTCGTTGCGCTTCTGGAAGTCCTGGGAGCTCAGTTCGTCAAAGCGGGCCAGGCGGGCCTTGCTCTTGGATTGCCGGCCCTTGGCATTGCTGCGCACCCATTCCAGCTCGTGCTTGATGGTTTTCTGCCTGGCATCTTCCTGTTTGGACTCAGTCTCGAGGCGTTTCTCCTTGCCTTCAAGCCACTGGCTGTAGTTGCCTTCAAATGGAATGCCATGGCCGCGGTCAAGCTCGAGAATCCAGCCCGCTACGTTGTCCAGGAAGTACCGGTCGTGGGTAATGGCGACCACGGTGCCCGGGTAATCATGAAGAAAGCGCTCGAGCCAGGCGACCGATTCGGCATCCAGGTGGTTAGTCGGTTCGTCAAGCAGCAGCATGTCCGGGCCCGATAACAACAGGCGACACAAGGCAACCCGGCGACGCTCACCACCAGACAGGGTGGCCACACTGGCATCCCAGGGTGGCAATCTCAGTGCATCAGCAGCCACATCAAGCTTGCGTTCGATATCATGGCCGTCCACTGCCTGGATAAAGCTTTCAAGCTCGCCCTGCTTTTTCGCCAGCGCGTCGAAGTCGGCGTCGGGTTCCGCATAAGCGGTATAAACCTGATCCAGCTCGGCGAGGGCGTTGTGGACGGCCTCCGCGGCTTCATCAACCACTTCTTTTACGCTTTTGCTGTCGTCAAGCTCCGGCTCCTGGGGCAGATAGCCTACGTTAATGCCGGGTTGGGGGCGGGCTTCACCGATGTAATCCTGATCGATGCCCGCCATAATCCGGAGCAGGGTCGATTTGCCGGAGCCGTTAAGGCCAAGCACGCCAATTTTGGCCCCCGGGAAGAAGCTCAGGGAAATGTCCTTGAGAATTTCGCGTTTGGGCGGGACAACCTTGCCCACCCGGTTCATGGAAAATACGTACTGGGCCATAGCTGGCATGATCCTTTCGGTTGATGTCCGTTCTGGTAAAACTGGCCTGTAAAGGTAGCGAAACCGCCGCTTTATAGCAATCCGTGTCAGCTGCGGCACGTTCGCCCGGCTTTAGTGCCGAAAAGATGATTTCAAGGCCGGTAATACGCTAGAATAGCGGCCCTATTTTTCACAGCTTTTCAGAGCCGAATTCAGATTGTCTGCCAGGCAGACATAGCAAACAGGGGCAGCAAATCAATGTTTAACCGTGAGATGAAAATCGCCGGATACGACGACGAAATCTGGAATGCCATTCAGGCCGAAACCAAGCGGCAGGAATTGCATATCGAGCTTATCGCCTCGGAGAATTACACCAGCCCGCGGGTTATGGAAGCCCAGGGTTCCGCACTGACCAACAAATACGCGGAAGGGTATCCGGGCAAGCGGTATTACGGTGGTTGCGAATACGTTGATATTGCTGAGGAGTTGGCCATCGACCGCGCCAAGAAGTTGTTCGGTGCGGCTTATGCCAACGTCCAGCCGCATTCCGGATCGCAAGCCAACTCGGCGGTCTTCATGGCACTGCTCAAGCCCGGTGACACGGTCCTTGGCATGAGCCTTGCCCATGGCGGGCACCTGACCCACGGTGCGTCAGTGAATTTTTCCGGCAAGATATACAATGCTGTCCAGTATGGGATCAACACCGACACTGGACTGATCGATTATGACGAAGTCGAACAACTGGCCGTCGACAATAAACCCAAAATGATCATTGCAGGGTTTTCCGCCTATTCCCAGAAACTTGATTTTGCCCGCTTCCGCGCTATTGCGGACAAGGTCGGTGCTTATCTTTTTGTCGATATGGCCCATGTGGCAGGGCTGGTTGCCGCTGGCGTTTATCCGGACCCGATTCCCCACGCCCATGTGGTAGCTACGACAACCCACAAAACCCTGCGTGGCCCCCGGGGCGGTCTGATTCTGGCCTGCGATGACGCCGATCTGCAGAAAAAACTGAACTCAGCTGTTTTCCCCGGTAGCCAGGGCGGCCCTTTGATGCACGTGATCGCAGCCAAGGCCATCTGTTTCAAGGAAGCCATGAGCGATGAATTCAAGGTTTACCAGCAGCAGGTCATCAAGAACGCTAAGGCCATGGCCGAAGTCTTTATTGACAGGGGTTTTGATGTGGTTTCTGGCGGCACTACTAACCACCTGTTCCTGGTCAGCCTGATCAAGCAGGATATTACAGGCAAAGACGCGGATGCGGCGCTCGGTCGCGCTCACATCACTGTTAACAAAAACGCGGTTCCCAATGATCCACGCTCTCCGTTTGTTACATCAGGCCTGCGGATCGGGACCCCCGCGGTGACCACCCGAGGGTTTGGTGAGTCCGAGTGCGGCGATCTTGCTGGCTGGATCTGCGATATACTCGATAACATCGATAGTGACGAAGTCAACGCGCGGGTCAAAGAACAGGTCACCGAGCTCTGCGTGCGCTTTCCTGTTTACGGCACCTGAGCCCCTTAGCTAATGGCCGGCTCCTGCAACCAAGGGCAGCCGGTATCCTCCGGGAGCACTGAGTATGCATTGCCCTTTTTGTGGTGAAGCTGATACCAAGGTCATTGATTCGCGGCTGGTTGCCGAGGGTGACCAGGTGCGCCGCCGGAGAGAGTGCCTTTCCTGCCGTGAGCGCTTCACTACCTTTGAGTCTGCGGAACTGGTGATGCCTCGTGTGGTCAAGCAGGATGGCACCCGCCAGCCGTTTGATGAACAAAAGCTGCGGGCCGGGCTGATGAAAGCTCTGGAAAAAAGACCGGTCAGCATTGAGGACATCGAAGCCGCATTAACCCGGGTTCGATTCCGATTGCGAGCCGCGGGCGAGCGGGAAGTCAAGTCGATGCAGTTGGGGGAGGAAATCATGAGTGAGCTCCGCCAGCTTGATAAGGTCGCCTAC
>JBBQMX010000236.1:0-4512 GCA_038329375.1 Pseudomonadales bacterium
CATTGTCTGGCAGATAGGAGCCGGTGCCGGTAATGCGTGCAAAAGTCATTCGTGAGTATCCCAGAGCGTATCCGATTGAACGTCCCGTCATGTTATACCCATGGACTGCAGCGCGTTATTAGCGATTTGTCAAAGACCCTCGGAATACCGCATGGTGATCTATGATTGAATATGAAGAACGGTAAAAACCGACATTGTGCAAAAAGGAGAACGGCACATGGGTATTTCCAAGCATGAGCTTCATGGAGAGTTTCCGCAGTACAGCGGCCTGATCGATGAGCTCAAAGCCAAAGACCTGAAGTTTCAGCAGCAGTTCAAAAAGTATTCGGATCTGGATCAGGAAATTGAAGGGCTGGAACACAGGGATTCGCCCATAGGAGACGACAAGCTTCACCAAATGAAACAGAAACGGGCTCAGCTGAAGGACGACATCTACCAGGTGCTGACGAGTCAACCGGACGCAAACCTATAAACAGAAACTATCGCTTCGTCATGACCATGAACCCGCTTTTGCTGTTGGATGTGGGTTATCATGAGAGAAATCGCGCGGCAAATGATGGGAGAGACCAATGATCACCCTGACCATAAACGGACAACAGCACGAACTGGACATTCCGGACAACATGCCACTGCTTTGGGCCATCCGGGATGTCGTCGGAATGAAAGGTACCAAATTCGGATGCGGTATAGCCCAGTGCGGTGCCTGCACCGTTCACCTGGACGGGGTAGCGACACGGTCCTGTGTCACACCGGTCGCCGCCGCCAAGGGCGATATTACCACCATTGAGGCCATGGCCGACGATCCGGTTGGACAGAAAGTCCAGCAGGCCTGGCTCGACCTGGGGGTGGCGCAATGCGGTTATTGCCAGGGTGGCCAGATCATGAACGCCACGGCTCTGCTGAAGAAGACCCCGGCACCGGAAACCCAGGAAATTGTCGATGCTATGGCGGGCAACCTGTGTCGGTGTGGCACCTATAATCGCATCCTGTCGGCCATTGAACGGGCCGCGGACACGGAGGAGGCCAGCTCATGAGCCGATCAGACGATAAACTGTTGCTCGCCAATGTCAGCCGCCGCGGTCTCTTGAAAGGATTGGCCGGGGCCTCTGCACTCTTGTTGGCAGCCCGCTGGGATCTGGGGCTCGCCAATGAACAGGCCCAGTTTGGCGCTGGTGCTATGCCCGGTGGTTGGATTGATAACCCGAATGTGTTTATCCACGTCGATTCCGATGGCCTGGTCACCGTCGTCAACAATCGTGCCGAGATGGGGCAGGGTATCCGTACCAGTCTGGTTATGGTCGCTGCCGACGAGTTGGGCGCGGACTGGGACCAGGTTCGGGCACAGCAGGCGAATGCGGACCAGGACAAGTACGGTAACCAGAATACCGATGGCTCCCGCAGCATGCGTCACTGGTATGACCCCATGCGCCGTGCAGCCGCCGCCGCCAGACTGATGCTCGAGCAGGCCGCAGCTAACCAGTGGAATGTGCCGGTACATGAGGTACGGGCAGGGATACACAAAATAGTGCATCCCGCCACCGGGCGAGAACTAGGTTTCGGAGACCTCGCAGAAGCAGCGAGAGAACTGGACGTTCCGGGTCGGGATGCTCTGGTTCTGAAGTCCGACAGCGAGCTGCGTTTTATTGGCAAGGAATCCGGTCTCATCAACGGTGAACTCAAATCCGCACACCCTAAGGCCATCGATGGTGAAGATATTGTCACCGGTAAGGCGGTTTTCGGCGCTGATGTTGACCTCGAGAACACCCTCTACGCGGTAGTGGCCCGTCCGCCGGTTTACGGCGCCAAGGTGAAAAGCGTCGATGACAGCGAGGCGCTGAAAGTCACCGGTGTAAAGAAGGTGATTCACATTGAAGGCACGGGGCAGCCTGCGTCCTTCAGTCCGCTCGGTGGCGTTGCTGTGGTGGCCACCAATACCTGGGCCGCCATGGAGGGCCGAAGGGCCCTGAAGATCGAATGGGACACGGCTCCGGCCGGGGACAATGCCGACTACACCTCCGATGTTTACCGGGAGGCTCTTGAAAAGGCAGCGCAATCCCCCGGCAAGGTCATCCGCCAAACCGGCGATGTCGAGGCCGCCCTGAAGGCTGCCGACAAGCGAGTGTCAGCAACCTATTACATGCCTCATATGGCACAGGCTCCTATGGAGCCGCCAGTGGCAGTAGTAAGGGTCAAGGACGGCAAGGCCGAGGCCTGGGCGCCGGTCCAGAATCCGAGGGCGACCCGCGAGGGCATTGCCGGAATGCTGGATATGGACATGGAAAACGTCATTGTTCACCAGACCCTGCTTGGCGGTGGCTTCGGGCGCAAGTCGAAGCCGGATTTCGTGATCGAGGCAGCCCGACTTGCGAAGGAGTTCGAGGGACAGCCCATCAAACTGCAGTGGTCCCGAGAAGACGATATCCAACATGCCTACTTCCACGCAGTATCTGTCGATCATCTGGAAGCGGGCCTGGACGAGAAGGGCAAGGCGACCAGTTGGCGCCACAGGACCCTCTCGCCCAGCATTGCCTCTCTGTTTGCTCCGGATCCCAAGCATAAGGCGGGATTCGAGCTGGGTATGGGATTCAACACCATGCCGTTCAGTATTCCCTCTATCCGGCTGGAAAACCCACCGGCACCGGCTCATGTGCGTATTGGCTGGTTCCGCTCGGTGTACAATCTGCCCCACGCCTGGGCCATCCAGAGTTTTGCCCACGAAATGGCTGTGGCGGCCGGCAAGGACCACCGTGACTATATTCTGGACCTGCTTGGGCCGGACCGGGAAGTTCACAATCTGACCGTCGGCGATGGCTGGAATTACGGCGAGGATCCGGACCTGTATCCGATAGATGTGGCCCGCATGCGCCGGGTGATTGAGCGCGCGACTGACGAAGCCGGCTGGGGGCGCGAGACAGGGAAGGGGCGTGGCCTTGGTCTGGCCTTCCACCACAGTTTTGTCTCCTATACTGCTGTTGTCTTTGACGTGGAAGTAGACGATGAGGGCAAACTGATCATTCATCGGGCAGATATTGCTTTTGATTGCGGGCCCCAGGCCAATCCTGAGCGAATCCGGTCGCAGATGGAGGGTTCCTGCGTGATGGGGATTGGTATCGCCCTGCAAAGCGAGGTGAGCTTCAAAGATGGCGTTGCCCAGCAGAGTAACTTCGATAACTACCTGATCCCAAGAATGCCGGACGCGCCGAAAGTGGTCAGGGTGCACCTGATCGACAATCCCGACGACGCCATGGGCGGTGCGGGCGAACCCGGCCTGCCGCCGGTGGCGCCGGCACTTTGCAACGCCATATATGCCGCTACGGGAAAACGCATCCGGCGCCTCCCGGTCGGAAATCAGTTGAGTTAATGCCCAGGCAAAGCCAGGAAGGGGCCCCAACCGACCAAAGGACACTAGGATGACAGCTATGGCGACAACAGTACTGGTCTATTACGACTTCCGCATGCTCGGCCACAATCCGCACGGCTGGGACCCTGGCCATCCCGAATGGACTGACGCCGTCAAAGCGATGATTGAGCTGCAGTATCCCAACGCCAATCTGGAGACCTATAGCCATCCGGAACGTCCGGAGCGCCTGACCGCGATCGTCGATCGGCTGCTTCTAGAACCCATCGAAGGCGTGCGCTGGATGCTGCCGGCCCCAGCCAGCGCCACCCAGCTCGAGCGGGCACATGATGCGGCCTATGTGGCCCATATCGAAGCGCTGGACGGTGAATCAGGCTGGCTCGCCAAGGACACCACCGCGGTATCTTCTGGCAGTGTGACAGCAGCCCGCCTAGCGGCCGGCTCCGGGATCGGCGCGATCGAAGCTATCGCTGCCGGTGAAGCCCGGCGTGCGTTCTGTATTGTGCGCCCGCCGGGCCACCATGCTCCGGCCGACCGTGCCCGGGGATTTTGTCTCTATAACAACCTGGCGGTAACGGCGGCGCATGCACGCAAAGCGCTGGGTTACGACCGGGTCATGATCTGGGATTTGGACATGCATCACGGCAACGGCACCCAGGCCATTTTTTATGATGATCCCAATGTGCTGGTAGTTGATAGCCATTGCGCGGCACCGTTCTACCCGGGCACCGGTCTGTTGGCCGAAACTGGTGCTGGAGCGGGCGTTGGCTACAACCTCAACGTACCGCTACCGATGGGTAGTGGCAACGCCACGCTGCAGGCTGTGTTCGAGCAGGTAGTACAACCGGCGGCGCGCGCATTCCGGCCCGAACTTCTGCTGGTATCCACCGGTTTCGATTGCCATTACCTCGACATGGTCTGCACCATGGACGAGTCCGGCTATGCGGCTGTTACCCAGAGTATGTGCGCCCTGGCCGATGAGTTATGTGATGGCCGCCTGGTGATGATGCTGGAAGGAGGCTACAACGCCAAGGCATTGGCCGACAGTGCCTATGCGGTGATTGGGGCGCTGGCGGGGAAACCGATGGGTGCGCTCAAAGTCCTGCCGGACGACCCCGGTTCTACCGCCGTGACGGAAGCAGCGGCCTTTCATG
>JBBQMX010000237.1:0-4512 GCA_038329375.1 Pseudomonadales bacterium
GTGGGGGTGCGCGCCTCGTAGGCAATGCGATCTTCCGTGAAATGAATGACCTGGAACAACTGGGTATCCTCTGCCAGCCTGTCCATCAGGTCACGTGCCGTCTCGCCGATCATGTACATCTTGGGGCCCGAGACTGAGACAACATAAACGGGGCCTGCACCGCTGATCTGGCCGGAGGCGCCACTTGGAACGTTTTCACCGCGACCATAAGTGTGATCATGCCCCTGCAATACCAGATCCACACCGAACTCATCGAATATCGGTTGCCAGTGCGCCCGCAAATTCGGATTGTCCCGACCGAGCGACACGGAGAACATCGGATGGTGATAGGTCACGACGGTCCAGTTGGCGGGATTGTCCTTGAGGACTTCCCGCAACCAGTCGGCCTGTACCTGCATCATCTCCGGATCCTGCAGCGCCTGCTGCGAATCCAGGACCACATAGCGGACGCCCTGATAATCCACGTAATACACTGTATCCTGCAGACCTTGCGGACCATTGCCCGGCATGGCGAAATGAACAGGCCACTGGGGAACCAGCTTACGCGGACCGTCGGGCTGAGCGAGATATTCATGGTTTCCGGCGGCAGCGATATTGAGCACCATGCCGTTGATGAAGCTGCCGGCATCGAACCACTCTCCCCACTCGTCATCGTGATTGGCGTTACTTCCGGAGTTGACCAGGTCTCCCGCGTGTATCATCACCTGGGCGCGCGGGGCAGTGCTGTAGGCTTCCCGGATCACCCGCGAGAAATGCGCCTTGATGGCATTCTGGGCGTCACCGAAGTAAATGGCCGTGTGTGGTTCGGTCCCCGCCCTGGCGGTACGAAACTGCAACCATTCACTCCAGGTCTCATCTCCGCGCACTCGATAGGCGTAGAGGGTATCCGGTTCAAGGGCGTCGAATGTCACATGATGGTGGTGAGCCAGGCCGTTGCCAGCCTCTAGCACCAGGGTATTGCCTGGCACAGTTTCCATCGTCAAATGCAATGCTGGCGTGTCAGTTGCCTTGCTTATCTGTGCAAAGGCCTCTGCCACTGAACCACGGGTACGCCAGTTCACTGTTTGACTGCGCGCCGGATTCTCGGCCGCGGTGAGCACGATGCGATCAGGAAAAGCGGTGGCCGCGTATCTGACCTCGCCTTCCGGCACCAGCGTGTTCTGCGCGCCTGCGCTCAGGGGCAGCAGACTGAGCGCGCACAAAAAGGAAAGGACCATGGGGCCCGGAATCTTGAAATTTTTTGCGATGCGTATAAGGGACATATCTTGATCCTCAGCATATTTTCAGGAATCAGAGAAGCAGGCGACGCTGCCTCTCCGACCGAGTGACTAATCAGAAGTTGTAACGGATACCGGCACTGTAGGCGCGACCGAAGTCTTCCAGCTCATCCACAAAACGGGTGCTGCCAATGTAGCGGCGGCCCACGGAGTCGGTGAGATTGTTTGCTTCAACGTATACCGTGAAGTTGTCGCTCACCTGATAACGGGCCGTCAGGTCCAGAATGCCGCGCGAGTCCCACCAGTTGAAGCTCTCGGGCGTACCGTTGCCAAAATTGGCGATTCGGCTGGATTGGAAGTTATAAGCGAGGCGCGTACTGAAGCCGTACTTCTCATAGTAAAGCGCCAGGTTGACGGTGTCCCTCGGCTGCGCGCCGAGCGGGGTCTTGGCGCCGGTTTCCGGCAAATGGGCTTCGGATTTGGTGAATGTGTAGTTGGCAAACACACCCAGGCCATCCAGCGCCCCTGGCAGGAAAGTCAGCGCCTGATCCCAGGCCAACTCGAAGCCGGTGATGTTGGCCTTCTTGTTGGCATTGGTGACCTCGGTCAGCCTCCAGCCCTCGTTGCCCACCATGTAACCGTTGAACACTTCGCCGGGTACAATGTTGCGGCTATAGGAAAAATGTACATCATCGATCTGCTTGGCGAAAAGCCCCAGGGAAATCAGGCCGATGGGACGTATGTAGTATTCCAGCATCAGGTCTACCGCCTGGGAAGTGGACGGCTCCAGCGACATATTGGACGCACTGACGGTCTGGGAGTCTTCATTCACACCCACCGTGGGGCGCAGATTGGAGAAGCTGGGTCTGCTGATTCCCGTGGTGTAGGCAGCACGAAGTACCAGATTGTCTGTCCAGTCATATTTTGCGTGAAGACTGGGGAAGTAGTTTGTGTAACTGCGGTCGAACTGAGTGGGCGACGGCAGGGTGGCCCAGTTGTCGACACTGCGATAGCCCTGGCTGTCGGTGCGGGTGTGTTCAGTGCGTACGCCCGCAATGAAGCGCCATCGATCGATATCGACCACGCCCATGCCAAATGCCCCGTAGACCTGCTCGTTGATATCGAAGTCGCCATTGAAACTGCTGGCGATTGTTCTGACTTCCGTCATTCCGGGTTTGGCGGCGATAGTTGCTCGTTTATTGAAACGATACCCAAAAGGAAACTTGCCGAAGTTATTGATCTCCCGGTCTGAAAGCAGGGAGGCCAGCGGCGGCCCGCCAGCGGTAACGGTGGCTTGCTCGGAATCGTTCGTCCGATCGCGTTCGGTGTATTTAACGCCAAAACGCCAGTAGCCAGGATTGCCGGCCAGTTGCATCGGCACCTCTACTTTCGTCTGGGCCTGATAGGCCGTCTCGTCCGCCTTTCCGCTGCTCAAGGTGTTGCTTCCATGCCGGAAGGTGAACAGTGCGGGATTGATATTGCCGCCGACATTGGGGATCTCACCGCTGTCTGCAAATGTCAGCACGGGGAAGTCGGGGTTGCTGTAGTCATAATCGATGGGCCGGGTGGAATCCCAGCGCCACGTCCAACCGGTACGGCCAGGCTTGCTAATGTTTTCTGCCGTACTGTAGGCCGCGTTGTAATCCCAGACGATCCCGCTGAATTCCCGTCTGCCACCCAGCGTCAGGATATTTTGAGTATTGTCAGTATGTCGGTCCGTCCAGTTCTGCTCCATCCGTGTGCGGGCCCAGCTGCCGTTTGTAATGTCTGAGCCTGGCAGATACTTGCCTGCATCCCTGTTGCGGATAATGATCGTGTGTCTATCCTCATCGGCGACATAGGTCGTTCGCGAAAAGGTGACGAAAACGTGATTGTCTTCTGCCTCATTCATAAAGTCGTAGCGTGCTTCTACGGCTCCCCGATCGCGGGTGATGTCGTAGGCCTTGGTCTGCAGCCGGTCTGGAAGGCGTTCGCCGTTTACCGGGGTGAAGGAGCTTTCCTTGTTGTTCATTTCGCGCTCCACACGATTCTGGCTCACGGATGCGAGTATGCCGTGCGAGCCTGCCGCGCGCTCGAACACCTTGGCGTAGGTCAACGACCCCTCGTAGTTGTCGCGATTCCCCAGTTCACTGCGACCCATCGCGGCGTTGCCGGCAAAACGGGCCGATGAAGTCAGTGCGCCCCGGCTGCGAATGTTGATGGTCCCGCCAATCGCATCCGCATCCATGTCCGGAGTAGGTGCTTTGGTTATCTCGATGGAGGACACCACCTCGGAAGTCAACTGGCCTAATTGTACCGAACGATTACCGCCAGCACCTGGAATGTTCATTCCGTCAACTGCAACGCGTGTCCACGCAGGGTCGCCGCCACGAATGACAGCCGTTTCGGCTTCCCCACGAGTGCGGGTTACCGCAACACCAGGAACGCGACCCACCGACTCCGCCACGCTGACATCGGGGAAATCGCCCAGGGTGTCGGCCGAGATGACATTGACGATATTGTCTGAGGCGCGTTGCTGGCTGAGGGCACGCGATTGGGCGCCGCGATAGCCAATCACCACCATGCCCTCCAGGAATACCGAAGGCGACAGTTCCACTTCCATTCTCTGGCGGTCACCGCGGGCGACATCAACAGTGACCGTTTGCGGCTCGTAACCGACGAACTCCACTGTGAGCTGTTGTTGACCGGACGGAACGCTGGAAAGCAGGAAGTTACCCTCACGCGAGGTGTTGACCTGGGATGATAATCTGTCAACCCGGATGATCGCGCCTTCCATGGGCCGGCCGGTAGCCGAATCAATGACGCGGCCCTGGATGCTGCCGGTCTGTTCGCCCTGGGCAGCCTGACCTTGCCCACCGGTATCGGTGGTCTGTGCGATAAGACCTGAAGCGGGCACAGCGACAAGCGCTGCCGAGATGGCCGCGTTTACCAATTTACGTTTGAAAGACATCACACAACTCCTGGAGACAAATGAATTCGGGAATCCGCCCGTCGGCTCGGCAACTTATCAGCCGGACCTGAGGAGCAAGATTGCGCGAACGCATTCTAGGTTTGCCTGTGTGACGATACATTGAATTGAAGAGGAGAGATTTGTGAATCTTTTACGTCAATTTTGTCATATAACGACGACCTTATTGTGCGCGATCCAGAGTCACCTGCAGAGCGGTCATAGCGTTACCCAAGGGCTCCTAGAGATCGAATCGCTCTCGTAAATAGCGTGCGATACCATCCGCATTATGGTGACCAATGACGGCCGTAGCGGCCGCCTTTACCGCGTCTTTTGCATTGGCAGGGG
>JBBQMX010000238.1:0-4507 GCA_038329375.1 Pseudomonadales bacterium
GGTTCTCTGGTTTCAGATACTTCAGTCCAGACCCGTTTTCGCAGAACACCTTGGGATAGTCAAGCACAATCACCAGAAGCAACGTTGCCACCGGTCAGGGCACCACCGCAGCCTGGGATTTTGAACAGGGCTTGCTGTGAAGGCTGCTGAGCAATCAAGGGCTGCCCTTTGGCGAAAAGGGCGTTTATGTTCCTATACTCAAGTACGAGTCTGGAGGATCCGTGATCAAGCGCATTATGACCAGCATGCGGGTAGCTTCTATAATTGGTATTCTGGTTGTACTTCATCTGGCCGATGCATTGATAACAGCATGGGCATTCAGTAACCTGGACTACGTTGTCGAGCTCAACCATACGGTAGATACCGCGGGCTCTTGAGAAATTATACTTTCTCCAGTGCCCTGGTTAGCGCTGATTGTTGTGCTTGCTTGTGTAATTTCGATGTCCACCCGATGCTGCACCACCAGAGGTGGTCCCGCAACTAAAGACGGTAGTATAAGTGAACTTTCGCCCTGATTGAGGCATCAAAAATGTCTCGGGGTCAGGAGTAAAGTATGACCAGACGACCACGACGGAACCACTCTCTGGCCTCCAAAGCCAGTGCGGCCATTGCCGACACGTTATTCGAGGAGGCGGGTGCCGGCAGCAAACCATTAGACCAGGACGCGCTGCTGGCGCTGCTGTCCGGCGCTTGAGTCAGTTTGAACCGGAACAGGAATCAGCTTGAATCGCTGTCGAATAGATTGCAATATCCGCGGCGCTCATGCCCAGTTGGCGGGCAGTGTTCTGCCATCCTTGCAAGGCAACAGTGACATCAACGATTATGCCTTCTGCCTGATCTTCCTTGAGGGAGAAAAATGGTGCTGCTCTGCGAGCAATATCGAGATCTGCGCCCGGCCCCTCGTCGGATATCCAAGTGGTGAGTTCACGCGCTTTCTCCTCCATCGGCACGGGGTTCAGATCATAGGCCGGTGACAGGCGCCATTTGTCATCACGATCATACAGGAATCCGTGATTACGCAAGTGATCGTCGAGATTGCCGACCAACACGCCGAAGACTATCCGCCGCCAGAGTTCGTGCAAATCCGCCGTCGGGTCGCTGGAGTAAATCCGTATGCATTCGGCAATGTCAATATAGGTCGCCTCGTCACCATCACTGAAGCCTAACAAACTCATCGCCGACAAAAAGGGAATGCGTTGTCCATCCCGACGGTCAAAGCGCGTGATCAAGGCCACCGCCCGGCCAGCCACGTTCTGCAACCGTGCTGCCGCAACATTTAGTCCGGCCTTAGCGCCAAGTGTCATTGCCAACACTTCGCCATGCGTAATACTGCGATCATCATCCGGTTTGGGAAATTTGGCGATGGCCAGCAAGCCATCATTATCCATCACGGCCGATTTAGGGCGAGCGCCACCCAGTGGGGAGCCTTCGTTCAAAAGCAGTCTTAAATCCTCTGCCGTTTCCGTATTGTTCTGAACGGCATCGGCTGCATTTATCAGAGCCGGAAGCTGGATCAGCGGCGGGACACGGTAATGTCCAATGTCATGGTTGAAGCTGGCTTCACCTTCACGCTTATACCGTAATGCACCAATTCGGGTGTGATCTGTGAGCGCCAAAAGATAGTCAATTTCTGATAAAGCTCGCTCTTCTCCGGCTTTGCGAAAGGCTCGTCTGATCAGTTGCCGCCCCCAGCGGTCAGGTGCAGTATCTCTCATCGCCCCGGGGAGTGCTGACTTATCCGATGTGGTGTAAATCTGTCCACCGTTTAATGGCAGATTAGCCGGATCAAGAGCAAATGCGTTCGGGTTTCGCAGCCATTCATCCGCGTATTCAAAAACAGAGCTCTGGCCACGTCGCTTGGCAACATAACGACACCGCCCCGCCAAATGTGTCTCACCGGCATGATCAATGTAAATGTCGATACTGTCCGTCATGGTGCGCCTCGCTTGCGGCTGCGTGGCTGCACCTTTTGGGGCAATCGATCTTCGTCAAGATCCAGCCCCAGGGTATCGGTACCACGATCCGCCACCTTGCCGAGGCCTTCAGTGAGCCCCAGGATAGCCAGCACCGTCGCATAGATTCCCATCGATACGGATGGGTCGCCCTTTTCAACCTTATAGAGTGTGCCTCGGCTGATGAATGCGCGCTCCGCCATCGACACTGTTGAGATACGGCGCTTCTTACGCGCAACAGCAATATCCTCACCCAGCTTGATGAGGGCTTGCCGGGCTGCTCTGGGAAGCGTACTGTTTGCCTGAGTTTTCATGATATGTCTCATAAAATGGGCATTTAAAGTATTAATTGCTCATATTATAAGACACAATAAATTATTGGCTCAGCAACGTCAATGCAGTGCCTCCGGCACACTCTTTAATAATCAGAATGAACCGATTGGCACCTACGGGTCTTTGTATATCGTCACCCGGGATGCCTACGACAAATGGGGGACACTGGCGCGATCAAGCCTGGCCCCCTAGGCCAAAGGAGCATGCGCCAATCCTACCTCAGCGCCTTCAACACCTCGCGGGTCAGATCCCACTGACTGAAGCCCTGCCTGCCATAATCGAGACCTCGGCGCACAATAACCAGATCGTGTGACGGTATCACCACGGTGTACTGGCCCCGGTTTCCGTTGCTCGAATAGGCGTCCCTGGGAATGTCACTGCGCCCTTCGGGCACTAACCACCACTGCCCGCCGTATTGACCTCCCCGACCCACGGTGGCGGGCGCCGGGGCGCGCGAGAATTCAATCCAGTCTTCGGAGATCAGTCGCTCCCCATTCCACATGCCGTCATTGAGATACAGTAGTCCGAAGCGAGCCAGGTCCCTGGCGTTGGTGTAGACCTGACTGCTGAGCACAAAGTCACCAAAGCGGTCGGTGCCCACCAGGGTATTGCGCATGCCAATCCGATCCAACAGGGCCTTGCGGGGGAACTGGGCATACGCTTTCTCATCGCCCAGCGCCAGTTTCATGGCGTACACGGCAAGCAAGGTGTCGTAGTTTTCGTAGTCCCAATGCGACCCCGGCTCACGTATCTGGGCACGGGCCAGCGCACCGTTAACAGAACTGGTGCCAGCCCAATAGGAAAGTCCTGACCCGGTTGCGTATTCCATGCCACGGTTATCGATGCTTTCCAGCCCGCTGCTCATGTTCAGTACGTGTCTTAGCGTAATATGGCGCCGCGGGTCGGTTTCTGCCGAGCCGGTTGCCGGCAGCCAATCCAGGCCCAGCGGTTCGTCCAGGGCTAGCAGACCCTGGTCCACCGTCATGCCGATCAGGGTGGATGCAATACTCTTGGCCGTAGACCAGGTCCGGGTGCGCGTGGACACATCAATGCCGGGGGCGTAACGTTCGTGGATGATCTGGCCTTTGTATACCACGATCAGGCTGAGGGTATCCTGTTCTGGTTCCGGCCGAGAGAAGGCCCAGTCTGAGGCTGCCTGCAGGGCCTCGGCATCAATAGTTGCCGGCAATGCCAGTGGCTCCAGCAGGTCACCGTCCGGCCACGGAATCTGCGCCGCGTCACCCGGCGGCAACGGCAGCGTCAGTTCGGGAAGCGCGTTAATGTCTGCCAGGGTCTGATCAGGCGCCAGAATGATGCAGCCGATGCCTTCGCGAAACACGGCCCGCATGACGGGTACAGGACCGGGCGTTCCCACTTCAACAGCGCGGCGCTCCTGGTCGACGTAATAGTCGCCACCATCTGGCGAACCAATCGGTTCACGCAGAAAGGCCAGCTCTTGCTTGAATACCTGGTCCAGTGTGCGATGGCTGGTGAACAGGCCGTTGCACATGAAAACCGCCTGCTGCCCACGCTGAATCATTTCCCGTTGCGGCGCCCAGTAATCGTACGGTTCGGATTGCTGGGCAAATCCGCCGGCCGATAACAATACACTTAATGTGGCGGCGGATATCGCGACTCTATTCATGCTGGTGCTCCCCTGGCTGGATGACGGCATGGCGATGTTCCATGACAATAAATCATTGCGCCAGATCAGGCAATTACGGATGGCCCAGGATCCCAATCGTGTCTTGCCCCTTCATGGGCTGTTACATAAAAGGTCGCACAAAGGGTCGCACAAAAAGTCGAGCAAAAGGTAGAATAAACAAAGTCGGGGATTGCTAGCCGCGACGTGGCGGCGCCACCAAAAGGAGTCCAACTTATGTTCAGATCAAAGCTGGGTATTTTTATACTCATGGGCAGTCTTTGGGCCAGCCCGACACGGCTGACCGCACAGACCGCCGACACTGATGAAAATACCCAGGCCGTTGCTGCCGCGATGACCGCGCTGGATGATTTCATGCGCACCTTCAACAGCCGCGACATGCAGGCATGGGCGGGCACCCTGAACTACCCTCATGTCCGCTTCGCCAGCGGCACGGTCACGGTTTGGCAGAGTGCCGAGGAGTTCGCACGGCAGCCAACATTTACCAGCCTGGAGGGGATGGAATGGGACCATTCGCACTGGCTGAGTCGGAATGTCGTGCTGGTTTCCCCGGGTAAGG
>JBBQMX010000239.1:0-4496 GCA_038329375.1 Pseudomonadales bacterium
GTAGGCTTGCCAAAGCTGGCGATAGGTTTTGCCCACCACAGGATGCACCGCCCCGGGAGCAATCTCCGCCAAGGGCTTCAACACAAACGCATTCTTGAGGATCTCACCCCTGGGTAACTGAACACCCCCCACGTTGCCGGCGCTGTCACCATAGGTAAGAATATCCAGATCCAGTGTCCGGGCGCTGAACCTGGGCTGATCGCGGCGGCGACCGTTGTTCGCTTCGATTTTTTTGAATATTCGGGACAGCTCTGCGACCGAGTGGGTAGTTTGAATACCAACCACCAGATTCAGGAAATGCTCGCCGTCAAAACCTACCGCTTCACTTTCATAAACAGTGGAAATATCCAGGTCACAAAACGTTAGCGCCAACGCATCCAGTGCTGCGGCTATATGGTGCTCCCGCTCAATGTTACTGCCAATGCTGATATAAACCGTGGCGGCTGCGTTCATCCCCGTTGCCCCCGTTCGATACTCACCCCCACGGACTGAGCCTGGGAGACGGCACCGGGCTTGCGGATGACCAGTTTTAGCCAAACCACACCGAACCTTGCTCGCAGGCTCGCGGCCAATGATTCGGCAGCAGCTTCCAGCAACTGAGGCTGTTGGTTACCGAAATATTCAATCACATGCTGGCTCACAGACGCATAATCCAACGCATCAGCCACATTGTCTGAAACTGCAGGCACCCGGTTATCCCAGGCCAGTTCCAGGTCAATCAGCAAGCGTTGCTGAACCTCCCGCTCCCAATCGTATACCCCGATGACGGTTTCGACCACCAGGCCTTCGATCAGTACTGTATCCGTCACGTGTGCCATACCCCGGGCCGGGCCATCATCAATACCGGCTACCCGACTGATGGCTGATTGATTGCCACACGCCAAACCGATACCTTGGAAGCGTGCAAACTGCGCCTCATGCGCGGGGCGATTTTCGCATAAACCACCGGTACAAGTCTTCGCCTATGGAACCTCTGTTTCTGGTCGTACTCTGTTTTGCCGCCTACGCTGCCGGGTCGGTACTGTTCGCCATGCCCGTCTGCTCGCTCTGGCGCCTGCCCGACCCGCGTGCGCAAGGCTCCGGCAATCCCGGCGCCACCAACGTCTTTCGCAGTGGTGGCTGGCCACCCGCGGCCCTTACGCTGGTCCTCGACGCCGGTAAAGGTTTTCTACCGGTATGGTTAGCCCAGCAATTTCAGTATTCCATCTACATTCAGGCTGTTGTTGCCCTATGCGCCATTACCGGTCACATGGTGCCGGTGTTTTATCGGTTCAAAGGTGGCAAAGGCGTGGCGACCGCGCTGGGCGCCGGCCTGGCAATGGCTCCAGCAACCACTCTGATTCTGGCAGGCGTGTGGGCGCTGATTATGTGGCGATGGCGCATATCTGCTTTGGCTTCGGTCATTACGGTGATCACAGGGCCATTAGTCAGCGCGGTGATTGAACCGTCGACGCTGCCACTATTCGGTCTGTTGGCGATCCTGATCGTAGTGCGTCATCGCAATAACCTGATCAGGCTGGCCCAGAACCGGGAAACACCACTCTGAGCAATGCCCTTTCGACGTCGGTCAGTCTACCAGCCCGTTTTGCCTGGGCTGGTGAATGGGCGGCAAAGTATCCATCGGCCAACGCGGCACCGAGATGATGCGATCCCCATCCCGTTGACCCGCCAGCAACCGCTGACATCCCGCATAGGCAATCATGGCACCATTATCGGTACAGAATTCGTGGCGAGCGTAGAAGACACCGGCACGCAGTTTTGCGGTCATGGCCTCAAGCGCGCTACGCAAGCTCTTATTCGCACTGACCCCGCCAGCAATAACCAGACGTTTGCAGCCGGTCTGCTCGATAGCCCGGCGACACTTGATGGTGAGCGTATCCACCACCGCTGTTTCAAACGCCAGAGCAATATCCGCACGGGTCTGATCATCGAGACTACCGGATTTTTCAGCCGCAGTGACCGTATTGAGAGTGAACGTTTTCAGACCACTAAAGCTGAAATCCAGCCCCGGGCGGTCCGTCATTGGACGCGGGAACCGGTAACGCCCCGGCGCACCCTGCTCAGCCAACGCGGCGACACGCGGACCGCCCGGGTAATCCAGCCCCAGCATCTTGGCAGCTTTATCGAACGCCTCACCAGCGGCATCGTCCACCGACTCGCCCAGCAAAGTGTACTCTCCGATGCCATCCACCTTGACCAACTGGGTATGGCCGCCGGACACCAGCAACGCAATAAAGGGAAACGCAGGGGGGTCAGGCTCCAACATGGGTGCCAGCAAGTGGCCTTCCATATGATGAACGCCCAGAACAGGCACTCCCAGCGCGAAACCCAGAGCGTGCGCCACGGCGCCGCCTACCATCAGGGCCCCAATCAGACCCGGCCCGGCGGTATAGGCAATGCCCTCGATATCAGTGCGAACGGCGCCGACCTCCCTCAGCACCTGGTCACACAGAGGCAGTAGCTTACGAACGTGGTCGCGGGAGGCCAGTTCAGGCACCACGCCGCCGTAATCGGCGTGCATTTCAATCTGGCTGAACAGGGCATGGGCAAGCAAGCCGCGCTTGCTGTCGTAGAGCGCCACACCGGTTTCATCACAGGAGGTTTCAATACCGAGAATAAGCATAAAGACCGCTTCAGTTGAGTCCATGGAACAGAGCAGACAGCACTTTACCAGACAACACTGCATTCTCTTCAGATTAATCCACAAGGCGTTGACCTTGACCAACCGTAGGCGCTATCATTGCCGCCCTTAATTATGCACTGGTCTACTTTTATCCAATCGGACCAGGCAAATAGCCGAAGAGACCGCAGCACAAGGCTGGTGAGCAATGAGTCGCCAGGTGTCGCAACAGATGCGGGTAGACCTGTCTGCACTCTTCCTACATAAAACTGAATCTATCAGGTAGGTGATTTTCGAATGCCAGCTGTTAAAGTGAAAGAGAATGAACCGTTTGACGTAGCCCTGCGCCGTTTCAAGCGCTCCTGCGAGAAAGCAGGCGTGCTGTCGGAAGTTCGTCGTCGTGAGCACTACGAGAAGCCGACATCTGTTCGTAAGCGCAAGGCAGCTGCAGCCGTCAAGCGTCATCTCAAGAAGCTTCAGCGGGAACAGCGTAAATTCGAGCGTCTGTACTAGGCAGTCACGCCAGTACCCGTTGCTCTTTGCTGTACGCCAAACCGATTACCTCGTGCCCTGAACGGGTATCGAAGTAAACCCAAAATGCCGCCGGGGCCTGGCTTCGGCGGCATTTTTGGCTATGGCGTTTTTTACGGCTGATTCCCGACGCGCGCTCTGTCAGCGGAGATTCCATGAGCGGTCTGATCCCTCAACGGTTTGTTGAAGATCTACTGGATCGCATTGATCTGGCAGAATTGATTGGTTCTCGCATCACGCTTAAGAAAGCTGGCAGTAACTATAAAGCCCGCTGCCCTTTTCACGATGAAAAGACGCCATCCTTCAACGTGCGGCCGGACAAAGGCTTTTATCACTGCTTCGGGTGTGGTGCCCATGGCGACGCTATCAGCTTCGTCCGGGAATTTGACGGCCTGGGCTTTACGGATGCAGTAGAGGAACTCGCCCGACGAGCCGGGTTGGAAGTACCTTACGATCAAACCGTGCGGCAGGAAATGCAGCAGGCCAGAACCCTGACTGACGCACTGGATTACGCCAGCCGGTTCTATCAGTCGGCGCTCAAAGGTCCAGAGGCGGCATTTGCCAGGGACTACCTGACTCAACGCGGCCTTGATCAGAATATTATCGAGCTCTACCAGCTCGGGTTTGCGCCGGGTACGGGTACAGCGCTGTTTGACTCGGCAGGCAAGGATATTCAGGGCCCGCTGATTGAAACCGGTACCGTGTCTGACCGTTATGGCCGGCCAAGAGACCTGTTTCGCAACCGGATCATGTTTCCGATTCGCAACACCCGTGGGAAAACCGTTGCATTCGGCGGACGCGCCCTGGGGGACGACAAGGCCAAGTACATCAACTCCCCGGAGTCTGATGTATTTCATAAGAGTCGGGAAATCTACGGCCTTCATGAGGCCCGGCAGGCCATCCGTCAGCTCGACCGGTTATTGGTAGTCGAAGGCTATATGGACGTGATTGCGCTGGCGCAACACGACATCCACTACGCCGTTGCCTGTATGGGCACAGCGACCAACCAGGACAGCCTGGCAGCCCTGCTACGGCAGGTACGCCACCTGGTGTTCTGTTTTGACGGCGACAACGCCGGTTATCGGGCGGCGGATCGGGCGATGGAAAATGCGCTGGAACTGCTGACCGAC
Organism: Pseudomonadales bacterium; assembly: GCA_038329375.1. Taxonomy (GTDB): domain Bacteria; phylum Pseudomonadota; class Gammaproteobacteria; order Pseudomonadales; family Oleiphilaceae; genus Marinobacter. Next base: position 4,282 of record JBBQMX010000239.1, read on the forward strand.
GGGCTGCACCTCCAGTTTCTGATGATGCCGGAGGGCGAAGACCCGGACACACTGGTTCGCCAGGAGGGCTCGGACGCTTTCCAGCAACGGGTGGATGGCGCTATGCCACTGTCGCGTTATTTGTTTAACCGACAGAGCGAAGGGCTGGATCTGAATTTACCTGAGCACCGCGGCGAGCTGCGGGCCAGGGTTGAGCCCATGCTCCACAAGATGCC
>JBBQMX010000240.1:0-4495 GCA_038329375.1 Pseudomonadales bacterium
ACGCCTTCAGCATTCAGATAGTCCGCTACAGCACTACCCGCGCCACCGGCTATGGCGTTTTCTTCCAGGGTAACGAGCAAGTCATGGCTCTCGGCCAATTGGCGAATCAGAGCTTCATCAAGAGGTTTTACAAACCGCATGTCCGCAACGGTTGCTCCCAGAGCCTCAGCGGCCTCCATGGCAGATTGCAGCAAGGTGCCAAAGTTCAGAATGGCAACCCCGGCCCCTTCCCGAACGCGGCGGCCCTGTCCGATTGGAACCGGTGTCAGTGCCTGTTGGATAATCGAACCAGGGCCAGTACCCCGTGGGTAGCGGACCGCTGCAGGGCCCGCAAAGGTCAAACCGGTTTGCAGCAGCTGCCTGGTTTCGTTCTCATCTGAGGGCGCCATAATGACGAGATTGGGAATGCAGCGGAGATAGCTGAGATCGAATGCTCCCGCATGAGTCGGGCCGTCCTCGCCGACCAGGCCCGCGCGGTCAATGGCGAAGAGCACGTCCAGATTCTGGATAGCCACGTCATGAATCAGTTGATCATAGGCACGCTGCAGAAACGTAGAGTAAATAGCGACTACCGGTTTTCCACCGTCGCACGCCAACCCTGCTGCGAGAGTAACGGCGTGTTGTTCAGCAATCGCGACATCGAAATAACGTTCCGGGAAACGCTGGCTGAAAGCCACCAGGTCCGAGCCCTCACACATCGCCGGGGTAATGCCAACCACGCGCTCGTCCTGCTCCGCCACATCACACAACCATTGCCCGAATACATTGGCGTATTTGGGCAGTTTGGGAGTACTGGCAACCGGAGCGGTTTTATTAGCCGGCACGGGTTCGATCTTATTGATAGCGTGATAGCCGATAGGGTCGGCCTCGGCAAGATCAAAACCTTTTCCTTTCTTGGTGACAACGTGCAGAAACTGAGGCCCGTCCAGCTCCCGGATGTTCTCCAGGGTTTCTACTAAAAGCGGCAGATCGTGGCCGTCGATTGGCCCGATATAATTGAAGCCGAGTTCTTCGAACAATGTGCCGGGCGAAATCATGCCCTTGAAATGCTCTTCGGTCTTTTTGGCCAGCGCCATCAGATTGGGGGTTGCCTGCAGTACGCGTTTGCTGCTGTCGCGAACCTGATTGTAGGTGCGGCTGGCCAGAAGCTTGGCAAAATAATTCGAGAGTCCACCCACATTGTGGCCAATGGACATGTCATTGTCGTTAAGAATGACCAACAGATCGGCGCGAATATGACCGGCGTGATTGAGCGCTTCGAAGGCCATACCCGCCGTCATCGCCCCATCACCGATTATGGCAATACTTTTACGGGGTATATGCTGCATGCGAGCGGCAATGGCCATGCCCAGAGCAGCACTGATGGACGTGCTTGAGTGCCCGACCCCGAAGGTATCGTAGGGGCTCTCGGCTCGCTTCGGGAAACCTGCAAGGCCGGACTGCTTTCGTATCGACGACATACGCGCGCGACGCCCGGTCAGAATCTTGTGAGGGTAAGCCTGGTGGCCGACGTCCCACACCAGCCGGTCTTCGGGTGTATTGAAAACATAATGCAATGCAACCGTCAGTTCCAGAACGCCCAGACCCGCACCAAAATGGCCGCCGGTCTGGCCTACGGACCACAGCAGAAATGAGCGCAACTCCCGCGCCAGTTGCGGTAGCTGATCGTCCTGCAGCAGGCGAAGCTGGTATGGCGTCTCAATCCGGTCGAGCAACGGTGTGTTGGGTTGCTGCGACGGGATTTCCTTGAATAAATATGTGTCCTGCATCCGCTCGGGTCTTTTCCAGAAAATTCGGCTGTATGGTGACAGCTCATATTATAGGGGACAAAAGGGGGTAGTTTCACACCGAAAGCACCCCGAAGGGTCAATGATTACGCGCTACCACAAATCCTGCCATGGCTCTGAGGGCTTCGGCTCTGGCGCCGAAGGGCGTCAGGCTCTCCAGCGCGACATCCAGTAGCTGCGCCAAATGCATCCGGGCGCCCTCGGCACCGAGCAGGGCGGGGTAGGTGGGTTTGGCTCGTGCTACGTCCGAACCTTTGGGTTTACCTATTACCTGCGTGTCCCCCTCTATATCCAGCAAATCGTCCTGAACCTGGAAAGCCAGCCCGAGTGCACGGGCATAAGTGGCCAGATGCTCCAGGGTAGCGTCTTCGATGTTGGCGTCTGTAAGTGCTCCGATACGTACGCTGGCCTCGATCAGAGCACCGGTTTTCAGGCGGTGCATGGTTTCCAGTTGGGCCAGGGTCAGGGTTTGGCCGACGGCGTCCAGATCAATGGCCTGGCCACCTACCATACCCTGATGACCACTGGCGGTGGCAAGCTCACGTATCATGCGCAGCTTCGTCTGGTCGGTCAGATCCGGCGCGAAAGAAAGCCATTCAAATGCCAGGCTCTGAAGGGCATCGCCCGCGAGAATGGCAGTTGCCTCGTCAAAAGCGATGTGCGTTGTTGGCCGACCCCGGCGCAATTCGTCATTGTCCATCGCCGGCAGATCGTCGTGAACCAGCGAATAAGCGTGTATCAGTTCGATAGCACATGCTGGCACCCGGGCCCGTTGGGCGGGCTGATCAACCACCAGGGCTGCACCAATACACAAGGCCGGACGGATGCGCTTACCGCCACCGAGTACGCTGTACAACATAGCTTTCTGCAGCAACTCTGAGGTCCGGCCGCCAGAATGGAGTCTTTGTTTTATCTCGGCATCAACTTCTGTTCGGCATTGGTCAATAAAGCTGCCTTCGGGTGTTAATGTGAGCATCAGGTTGTGGTTTCCGGGTTGAAAGGGCGTGTCTCCAGTTCACCATCATCACGCTGGATTAGCTGTTCGACCCGCTGTTCGGCGGATTTCAGCGCCTGCTGACACTCTCGGGTCAGCCTCACCCCCCGCTCAAAGGCCGACAGTGACTGCTCCAGAGACAGCTCGCCCTGTTCCAGGTCCCGGACCAGGGTTTCCAGCTCACTGAGCGACTTTTCAAAGTCTGAGATGGAGCTTGCGCTTGTCTGCTCGGCCATGGTGTTGGACCTCCGATGGTTGCACGGTTTGGGCGGAAGTATAACAGAGGCTGTAGCTTAAAAAGACTGTCGGGCGTCGATTCAGCTATCCTTTAGATGAGCAGTTTGTAACACGATAAGACTGACACCAGTAGAAATCAGGAGCCAACAATGTGGGATGGAGATGACCGACGGCAGTTCTACCGGGTGACCGATCGGGTGGCCCTGCGATATACCCGCTTGCGGGACGAGGCAGCGGTGGCCTCTGCGCAGGCAATGTTGTCGCTGCACAATCGGTTGTCGGCCCTGGATCGGGAGCTTGCCCATGAGTTGTCAGCTTTGGCGGAGCAGTCACCGCGGACACATCACGTGGCAAAGCTGATCAACGAAAAACTTGCCATGGTGATGTCTGCCCTCAATCTGAAAGAGTACCCCGATGATGCCACCTTGAACCCGCTGGATATTAATATTAGCGCCAGTGGTCTTTCGTTTGACGTGGATGAGTGGGTAAAGGCGGGTGAGCGCCTTCGGATTGATATCCTGTTCTTCCCGGAGGCGGAGCATTTCAGCGCCATCGCGAAGGTGCTCAGTTCGGATACTATTGATGAAGGGTACCGATTACGAACCGAGTTTGAACAATTGCCGGAGAGCGACCGGGAGCGCCTTGTCCGACATATCCTCAGTGTCCAGTCCCGACTTCTTCGCCAGCGTCGTCACCTACCACCCAAGTGAACTGAAGCCGCCCTTCGTCCCGACCTTCCGGACCCCAGGACTGCTCAGTCACCACCACCCTGCCCATGACGTCGACCGTGGCTACTGTTGTTGCCCGGGTGCCGTATTCCCGGCCGGTAATAAACGGAGAGGAAAGCAGGCGTTCCAACTCGATTCCCACACCTGTGTCAGGCAGGCAGCGGTCCGGAGCCGTCCGGGTATCCTGCATTTGTTCGATCAGCACATCATGTAACTGACGGGTGTGGTGGCAATCGGTTTGTGCAAGCGTTTGCCCCATGGCATCCCGTAATTTCAGGAGTTTCGGCCATGGGCTTTGCAGTAAATGATTGCTCACGCCATAAAGCCCATGGTGAAGGGGCCGGCCAATCGATGTGTCCCGGTTGCTGTAATAATGGCCGCCCCGGGTGGTCAGGCTGAGAAGGTTGAAGCCCGCATAATCGTTACCCGAGCGTTCCAGGTACTGCTCAACCTGCACCCCAGACTCCTTCAGAGCCATCAAAGGCAGTGCGCCCCGGGAAATACTTCCGGTTTGAGCTCCGCCCTCACGCACATTGGTAACGGCACTGATATGCCCGTTTTTCGACACGGCAAGCCAGGTCCCGCCGGAAGCCAGGTCCCGGCCGGCCAGAACGTCGGACTCGTTCCACCAGTGCATGGGCGCAGTGGGACGCTGGTGGAACTCGTCCCTGTTTGCCGCCACCACCAGTGGAAACTGAGGGTGATCACCCACGGAAAATACGATCAAACACATAGTCTTTACCTTCTGG
>JBBQMX010000241.1:0-4489 GCA_038329375.1 Pseudomonadales bacterium
GTGGTTCAACACCTATCCAGCCCAGGTTTTCATGGGAGATGTAGGTGCTCTGGCCCTGGGTGCTGCACTTGGGGTAATCGCAGTAATCGTGAGGCAGGAGATCGTGCTGTTCATCATGGGCGGCATTTTTGTGATGGAAACGGTGTCGGTGATTTTGCAGGTGGCCTCGTTTCGACTGACCGGGCGGCGGATTTTCCGTATGGCGCCATTACACCATCACTTTGAATTGAAAGGCTGGCCCGAGCCCCGCGTGATTGTGCGGTTCTGGGTAATCACGGTTGTGCTTGTCCTGGTTGGACTGGCCACACTGAAAATTCGATAAGCAAAGCGGATCATTATGAGCGTCATTGTTTCAGACCGTCGCACACTGGTAGTAGGACTCGGCAAGACCGGGCTCTCCTGCGTGCGCTACCTGCTGGCGCAGGGGCGGGATGTTGCCATGGCCGATAATCGACTTTCACCCCCCGGCCTCACCGAGCTTAATGCCCAGTGGCCGAATGTTCCGGTGCATCTTGGTAGTTTCGATGCCGACCTTTTTGCGGGTTTCAATGAGTTGGTGATCAGCCCCGGGCTGAGCATAGAAGAGCCTGCCATTCGCGCTGCGGCTGAGCGTGGAGCACGGATTCGTGGTGATATTGACTTGTTCAGCGATGCCGCACAGGCGCCTATTGTCGCTATAACAGGGTCTAACGGTAAGACCACGGTGACCTCACTTTTAGGTGAGATGGCGAAAGCTGCCGGTGTTCGGGTGGCGGTTGGCGGAAATATCGGTATTCCGGCGTTGGAACTGCTCGACGCCACAGTCGAGCTGTACATATTGGAACTCTCCAGTTTCCAGTTGGAAACCACTGAAACATTGGGTGCGCTGGCCGCGACCGTACTGAATGTCAGCGACGATCACATGGATCGCTACGCTACGAAAATGGCTTACTTCCAGGCCAAGCAGCGTATTTTCAATGGCTGCAAGAATGCCGTGGTCAACCTGGATGATCCGCTCAGCACGCCGATGGCAAGGGATACACTGCGATTTATCTGTTTCGGAATGCATCGAATCAATCCGGAGACCTTCAGTACCCGGGACGATGAGGGCGACGCCTGGATTACCTTCGGGTTTGACAATCTGATTCGCCAAAGTGAGTTGCCACTGCTTGGGCGCCACAACTTGAGTAATGTGATGGCTGCCCTGGCACTGGGACATGCCGCCGGCCTGCCTATGCCGGTAATGCTGGATGTTGCCCGGAACTTCCGCGGTTTGCCCCACCGCTGTGAGTTTGTCCGTAACGTGGCGGGTGTCGATTACATCAATGACTCCAAAGGCACCAATGTGGGCGCGACGGTAGCGGCCATCGAGAGTCTGGTTCCGATGAATGGAAAAATCGTGCTGATTGCCGGGGGCGAAGGCAAAGGTGCGGATTTTCGCCCGTTAGTGGCGCCGGTATCCCGTCATTGCCGCGCTGCCATCCTGATCGGTCGTGATGCGGTCAAGCTGGCCGAATTGCTCCAAGGCCATGTAGAGACCCGGCAGACGGATACGCTCGCTCAGGCTGTTATCAAGGCCTCGGAAACTGCCCATACCAATGACCGGGTTCTGCTGTCACCGGCCTGCGCCAGTTTCGATATGTTCCGGGACTACGAAGATCGCGGTGAGCAGTTCAGACAACAGGTGGAGGCGCTATGAATCTGCCTGAGCTGAAGATTTTAAGCCACGGCATCCCTCTGAGTCGCAATCCGTTACCTTGGCTACTACTTAGCTCGATTGCACTACTGGTCATCGGCGTCGTCATGATCGCGTCCGCATCTACGGACATGGCTGCTGCGGTGATGGGTAACAGTTATCACTTTGTCATCCGGCAGCTTATTTTCGCAATGCTCGGGTGCGCTTTAGCGCTGATCGCAGCCAATATTCCACTGGCCTGGTGGGAGCGCAGTGGCTGGCTCTTGCTGGGTATCGGGCTGTTTGTATTGATACTGGTGCTCACCCCAGTTGGTCGCACTGTGAATGGCTCTACCCGCTGGATTTCATTTGGCCTGTTCAACGTGCAGGTCTCCGAGATTGCCAAGCTCTGCCTTATCGCCTACCTCGCGAGTTACGTAGTGAGACGGCGGGAAGAACTGGTCAATAGCTGGATTGGGTTTCTGAAGCCGGTTGCAGTGCTTGGCATGGCGTCAATTCTGCTTGTGATCGAACCGGATTTCGGTGCCACCGTAGTGCTGATGACCGCCGCGTTGGGGATGATTTTCCTCAGTGGTGTAAAGCTCAGTCGCTTCCTGCCGCTGATAGTGTCCTGCGTACTCATTGGCACCACGCTTATCTTTACTCAGCCGTACCGTTTGAAGCGTGTCGTGAGTTATCTGGATCCCTGGAAAGACCAGTTTGACAGTGGTTATCAGCTAACCCAGTCACTGATTGCCTTCGGTCGCGGCGAATGGGGCGGCGTTGGCCTGGGTAACTCTGTGCAGAAACTGTTTTATCTGCCCGAGGCCCACACTGACTTCATTTTTGCCATAACGGCAGAAGAGTTTGGCCTGATCGGATCGCTGGGTGTGCTGGGTTTGGTCACTGTTCTGGTGCTTTCGGGCTTTACCATTGCCCGTCGTGCGGAAAACGTCGGCATGCCCTTCGCAGCCTGTTTTTCCTACGGGATTACGTTGTTGATTGGCCTGCAGGCCAGCATCAACATGGCGGTGAATACCGGGCTGTTGCCGACCAAAGGTTTGACTCTGCCGCTGGTGAGTTATGGCGGCAGCAGCTTGCTGATGACCTGCATCTGTATCGGTGTACTGGCACGAGTGGAGCTGGAGCGCACTGCCCACGACAAGGCCGCCGAGAACGGCAAGCAAAAACCATTCAAGGGAGGCGCAGTATATGAGTAGTAAGCGCTTCCTTATCATGGCGGGCGGAACCGGTGGCCATGTGTTCCCGGCTTTGGCAACAGCGAGGCTGTTACAGGTGAGGGGCCATCAGGTCCATTGGCTTGGTTCATCCGGCGGCATGGAAGAGCGCTTGGTTGGCGAGACCGACATACCGATCTCACTGATTACTATCTCCGGTCTTCGGGGCAAGGGCGGCCTGACGTTGCTGGCCGCACCTTTCAGTTTAGTGCGGGGCCTCACTCAGGCGTTGGCTGTGGTTCGCTCGGTCAAACCGGATTGCGTTATTGGCATGGGTGGCTTTGTGACGGGGCCTGGCGGCGTTGCGGCATGGCTGACCCGGACTCCGCTACTCGTACATGAACAGAACGCCGTTGCAGGCATGACTAATCGAATTCTGGCGCGTTTCGCAAAAACTGTGATGGAAGCGTTTCCGAACAGCTTTGGAGCAAAGGTCGTTACCCGCTGCACTGGTAATCCGGTGCGGGACGACATGGCAAACATGACGCCCCCGAATAAACGGATGGCGGGCCGGACGGGCGCTTTGAGAGTCCTGGTGGTGGGCGGAAGCCTGGGCGCCCGGGCAATTAACAGCTGTGTACCTCAGGCACTTGCGAAAATACCGGCAGGCGCGCGCCCAACTGTTCGCCATCAGTGCGGTGAGCGTAATCTGGAAGCGACCAGAGATGCCTATGAATCAGCAGGGGTGGACGCTTCGGTAGAGCCTTTCATCAGCGAGATGGCCGCCGCCTACAGCTGGGCTGATATCGTCATTTGCAGGGCAGGTGCTCTGACTATTGCAGAGCTGTGTGCGGCCGGACTCGGTGCGATTCTGGTGCCGTTCCCCCACGCGGTGGATGATCATCAGACCAAAAACGCGGAACAGATGGTGCAAGTTAAAGCGGCCATGCTGATACCTCAAAACAAACTGACTGCGGACATTCTGGCCGAAACTCTCACTGACCTGCTGGCGGATCGCGGTCGGATTCAGGAAATGGCCAGAGCCGCAAGATCCCTAGCGCGTCCTGACGCAACGGAGCGAGTTGTGAATTATTGTCTGGAGGCTGCCCATGCCTGAATTAACCAATCCTCCTCTGGTCTACCAAGTGCCTGAGATGCGTCGGATTCGCCATATTCACTTTGTGGGGATCGGTGGCGCGGGGATGAGCGGCATTGCTGAGGTACTTAAAAACCAGGGCTATGACGTATCGGGCTCGGATATCCGGGAAAGCGCAGTTACCCAGCGTTTGCAGAACATGGACGTCAGGGTCGACATCGGCCACAGGAAGGAAAATGCCGAGCTGGCAGACGTGGTGGTGGTGTCATCGGCTGTGGCGTCAGACAATCCGGAAGTGGTATCCGCCCGGCTCCGTCGTGTGCCGATTGTGCCCAGGGCCGAAATGCTCGCAGAAATCATGCGTTACCGTCATGGCATAGCTGTTGCCGGCACCCACGGCAAAACCACGACTACCAGCCTGATCGCCTCGATTCTGGGTGAGGCGGGGCTTGATCCCACGTTCGTGATCGGAGGAAAACTCAACAGCGCGGGCACCAACGCAAAATTGGGGGGCTCCCGTTATCTGGTTGCCGAGGCGGATGAAAGCGATGCATCGTTTCT
>JBBQMX010000242.1:0-4481 GCA_038329375.1 Pseudomonadales bacterium
GTCTTCGCTGGCAGTGCTGGAGGGGGCCTCAGATTTTACGGTGTCGCGTTCGCCGCTGTTTTGAAGCTTGAGTTCAAACTGGCTGACGCTACCGGTAGCGGATACCCTCAGGGATAGCTGGCCCTGATCTTCTCTGCCGTCGTGCAGTAGAATAATGCGGCTGCCACTCTGGAATGGCAATCTGGGTGTGACCAGGGTGGCAGCCTGTTTGACCGCGCTAATTTCCGGTAACAACAGGCCCCTGAGGAATTCACTGCTATGACCCACTTTCTGAATCAGTCGAACGCCACAAGGAGAAGCACTTGGCGCTAACAGTTCTACCCCCACCTGAGTGCCCTGATTGCGGATTTGCCGAATCCAGCGCACCACTGCGACGCTCCAGGGATGTGAGGGGTGTTCTCGCACGCCAAGAACCTCGCCAGCTTGCAGCGCCGGCGGCACGTCGGTTTCCCAACCCACACAATAACCGCCTGGACTGGTGTTGATAAGCAGGGTCTGATAAGACCGGGGCAGGTTTTTCCCCGGTACGCCGGTTTCGGCGGAACCGCCACTACCCCGAAAGGTAATTGGCGTATCTGCAGAGGTTCGAGCCTCATCTGGGCCGACATCATGGGCGCCAGCCCAGACATCGTTGCGCTGGCGTGTTCCGCTCAGGAATACGTTGTTGTCGTCTTCCTGAGCTGCGTTATTGCCAAATACAAACTGGTTGAAACTCTTCTCTCCCGCAATGAAGAAATGCGCCGCGGTCAGACCGACACACACTTCAAGTCGGCCCTGACTGGTTATGCGGTTAAAGTTGCGCTTGGTGAGAATGCCAAGAGCCTGACTGAGGTGAGTCAGCAGGGTGTCACCGACGGCTGCAGGCAACGGGATACTGGCTTCGTCCTCTGGTTGCCGACGTTCTGCTCTTGCGTGCAGGTACTCCGAAATGCGTTCAGCCAGTTCGGTGGTGTCAAAGCTAAAGCAATCTCTGCTGGGCTCTTGCTGCCGAAGGCTGCGGTAGATGGGGGCGGAATCCCGCTCCAGATTAACGATGAACAGCGCAGGGTTCTGGGGGTCCGGCCTGCATACGACCAGGCCGGTCCAGGCTTCGAAAAGTTCATAGGCCTGCATGAGCTCGTTCTGTCGAAGCTGGTTGGGTCGGGCGCAACCTAGTAGCAGAATTCTGTTGTAGGCGTCGCTGACAGTGCTGCTTTTGCGGTGGGACAGTGTTTCATCCTCAACGACGATGTCGAGCAGCTTGTTTCGAAATGCAAAGCGGTATATCCGGTGGCACTCGAGCCAACTTTTTGACGGGCTGGGACAATAGAGTTGATGTGCCCGAACGATGGTTGCGCCCAGATCGGACAGCGCCCGATGACTGCAGATGCCGATCAGCTTGCGGTTTTTATCCACCGGGCCGCTATCGAGCAGTTCAAGAACGCAGGCTTTGTAGCCATTAGCCAGGTGCAGTTGAAGCGCCTGGGACAGATTGGCGATTTTCCTTTGCTTCTCCGGCAGGGCAATCGCGAGCCCGAGATAATGACGGGAAAGCTCCTTGCAGACGAAGTAAATTTTTGGGCGAATCAGCTCAAGCAGCGACAGGCGCTGTTGAGGCGCCAGAAACAACTGGTTGAGTTCGATAATGGCATGGTAGAGCTGACGTGAAACCTCACCGATATTCGCCATCGGCAAATGCCCTATCCAGGCTCCGAAACTTTTAGGGGTAGTTTCGCAGAAAGAAAGACTTGCGATTTTCTGTTGCGTTACTGTCAGGTCGGGTTTCAGAGTCTTACCGTCCATTCATGTTTTCGCCGTGACTACGGGTCTTTTTAGACCACCGAGGTTGAACCCTAAAATAGCAAAATGCGAACAAAAAGCCAGAAATCCGCAAGTTTACAATCTTTTACAAAGCTAGTGGTTTTGATCCAGACCTCAGCACTCGTCATCGATAAACAGATCCAGTGGTATTTTGGATGCCTTGCCGGGCACCTCCCTTACCAGACGCGGTACCAGAAAGCCCGGGAGTCGGTCCAGTAGGCCGCGCATCAGTTTACGAGCGTCGTTGTCACTCACCTCAAAATGGTGAGCGCCCTCTACCGGGTCAAAGGCATGTAGATAGTAAGGTAGCACACCCGCCTCAAACAATGACTCGCTCAGATGGGTGAGAGTGTCGACATTATCATTTACGCCTTTAAGAACCACACTCTGGTTGAGGAGAGTGGCGCCGGTGGATTTGAGCCGCGCCAGGGCTTCCTCAACGGACCGGTCAATTTCGTTCGGGTGGTTGATATGAAGCACAATGACTTTTTGCAACCGGCTCCGGGCTAACCATTCCAGCAGTGCACTATCAATTCGCTGGGGAATAACGACAGGTAAACGGGTGTGTATGCGTAAACGTTTCAGGTGGGGGATACAGGCGAGTTCATCCGCCCAGCGGGACAGCAGGCGGTCATTGGCAACCAGGGGATCACCACCGCTGAAAATAACCTCATTTATTTCCGGCGCATTGTGCAGCAGTTCAATTACCTGCGCGCGCTCCTCGGGAGACAGTCGGTGCTCATCGTAAGGGAAGTGCCGGCGAAAACAGTAACGACAGTTGATTGCGCATTGGCCCGTGATCATCAGCAGGGCACGGCTGCGATACTTTTGTATCAATCCGGCGGTTGACGTGGCAGCTTTCTCTCCCAAGGGGTCACGAACGAAGCCTGACACCAGCTCATGCTCAGCGATCAGGGGTAAGATCTGGCGCAGCAAAGGGTCTTGCGCATTGCCGTATTCGATGCGGTCAAGGTATGGTTGCGGCACGCGAATCGGGAACAACCGATGCCCGGCGGATGCACCTGCAAGCCATCTGGCAGGGTCCAGGCCAAGACTTTCAAGGAGAGCGTGGGGAGTGGTGGTGCAGCTACTCAAAAGCTGCTGCCAGCTTTGTTGGCTTGTATCGTTCGGGTGGGCTTCTACCAGAGCAGGGGTTCGCTGTATCATACCGGGCTTTCGACTCTCAACAGCGCAATTTCAGGTGATATTTTCATGGCTTCATATTCTACCAATGAATTCCGCAGTGGTCTCAAGGTTTTGCTCGACGGCGACCCCTGTATCATTCTTGAAAACGAATTCGTAAAACCGGGCAAAGGGCAGGCATTTAACCGGGTTAAGCTTCGTAACCTGACCACCAATCGTCAGTGGGAACGCACGTTCAAGTCTGGGGATTCCCTGGAAGCCGCTGATGTTATCGACCACGAAATGGAATACCTGTACACCGACGGCGAATTCTGGCATTTCATGCTCACCGATGGCTCTTTCGAGCAGTTCGCCGCCGATGCGAAGGCAGTAAGCGATGTGCTCAAGTGGCTGAAAGAGCAGGATGTTTACGTTGTGACTCTGTATAACGGTGCGCCTCTGTCTGTTACTCCGCCCAATTTCGTCGAGCTCGAAGTCGTCGATACCGATCCCGGTATGAAAGGCGACACAGCTCAGGGTGGCACCAAGCCTGCCACGCTGTCCACCGGCGCTGTCGTCAACGTACCGCTTTTTATTACGATCGGTGAAGTGCTCAAGGTCGATACCCGCAGCGGTGCCTACGTAAACCGCGCCAAAAGCTGAACGGGTGTCGAATATCCCGGATCAGAGCTGGAAGCCAACGGCTTCACTGGATGCTCTAAAAAGTCGTGCCCGGCAGTTGAGATACGTGCGTGACTTTTTTGCTTCCAGGGGCGTGATGGAAGTTGAAACCCCCGCTCTGGGAAGCCACGGCGCGAACGATCTCAATATCGACAGTGTGGCGGTGACACTTGCGCCTTTGGCGGGTGTTGAAAGCTTGAAAGGCTGGCTCCAGAGCTCTCCCGAATACCACATGAAGCGGTTGCTCTCGGCTGGAGCAGGGCCTATTTATCAGGTTGCACGCGCGTTCCGGAACGGCGAGCGTGGCGTCCGTCATAATCCCGAATTTTCGTTACTCGAGTGGTACCGTCCCGGCTTTGATGACCTTGACCTGATGGCAGAAGTGGCGGCGTTGGTGTGTGGCTGGCTTGAATTGCCGATGCCGGAACGTCTGACCTACCGCGAAGCGTTCCGCCGCTATTCTGGAGTGGACGTTTTCACAGCAAGCGATTATGACGTGGCGCAAAAGTGCGAGCGCTGGGTGGGTAAGGAGCTGGCGCTGAGGCTGACCCGGGACGAGTGCCTGGAGGTGTTGATGAGTCATGAGATAGAACCGGCGTTGCGCCATCTGGCACCGACGTTTCTCTGTCATTATCCTGCCAGCCAGGCTGCGCTGGCGAAAACATCGGTCAGTGAAGGTATGACCATTGCCCATCGGTTTGAACTTTACGTCGAGGGGCTGGAGCTTTGTAACGGGTATTGTGAGCTGACAGATTCCAGCGAGCAGCGTCGGCGCTTTGACCTGGATAACCAGAGCCGACAAGTCGCAGGCAAGCCCGATATGGGTATAGACGAACGACTGTTAGCGGCGATGGAGTCAGGCTTGCCGGAATGCGCAG
>JBBQMX010000243.1:0-4459 GCA_038329375.1 Pseudomonadales bacterium
CCCAGTAAATCCGGATAGTCATCCCCGGTCAGGCCAGCGCGCCGGCGGGGCAGAAATTCGCGGGTGGAATGACGCCCCAGATACACCAGCGCGTCCGCTTTATAGTGGTCCCGCAGCCAGTGGTAGAAACCCACGTATTGATGCGTCGGCGGGAAGGTGGTGTTGGCGTGCAGTAATTCCTCGTCCACCTCCCAGCCCCGGGGCGGTTGTGGCCCGATAAAGATATTGCCGAAGCGCAGGCCCGGGAAAATCATGTTGTCGTTCACAACCATCGACTGACCGGGCGCCTCGCCCCAACCCCGCAAACCAGGAATGCCGGTATCAAGCAGTCTGTCACGCTGGGCCCGCACTTCCGCCTGCTGGCCGCCCTGACCCAGACGTTGCTGCCAGAGGGCTTGGTAGCGGTCCAGTTGCGCCAGCGCCTGCTCACGGTTGGGGTGCTGCAGGTGCTCGATCAGATAGCGTAAATCGCGGATGCCCCGGTTCAACAATGCCTTTGCGATGTCCTGCTCACCGAGCTCGTGAGCCTGATCCAGGCGCTCGTGGAGGTAACCAACAGGCCCATGGGCAAGCTCTTCCTGAACCACGGCAGGCAAGGTCTCGAGATAGCGCTGGTAGGTCCCGCTATCAAGGGACGCCACATCTGGTGCCATCTCGGCCAGCGCCAGCGGGTCATCCGGCAGGTTGACACCCTGTTGCTGAATGAGGTCAAGCAAGGCTTCCGGGCTCCGGGGTAGCGGGCCGGTGTCGTAGCCTTCATCTTTCAGCCAGGCCAGCATTTCGTGGAGCGAGGCCAGCACATCGAGGTTATCCGCCCCGATGTTCTGCCGACCAGGCGGATGATTGTAATAGACAATCGCGATCCGTTTGTCGGCATTGGGCTTGGTCTGCAGTACCTGCCAACGCTTCATGCGTTCCGCCAGCGCTTCGACACGCTCATGCACCGGCTGAGTCAGCGACAGCGCCACGCCGGTGCGCTTGTCGATCACCGGTGGATTGGCCAGGGCCAGCACCATCGGTTGGCTCACCCCTTGCAGCTCAGGCATCGCAAGCTTGTAATGCACCTTGTCAGACGGAATGCCGTCAATTGAAAGCTGCCACTGGTTCAAGGTACGGGAATTCAGTCGTAGCCCTTTCATCACAGGCACATTCAGGTCAATCAGCACCTCGGTGACCGGGCGCCGGCCTTCACCTCCACCCACGATGAAATCCTGCAGACTGACAATGCCCGCTAACGTCGCTGGCTGGATCGTTTCTTCCAGGGCGCGCAGAGCCTCAAGGCTGGGGCCACCCCAGCGGGAGAGAATAGCGAAGCACTGAAGGTCCCGGGCTTCCAGGACTGCGCAGGTATCGTCCAGTAAATCCCGGTCGCCGGGCCGGTCGCCGCTGTCGAGATCAAGAATCGCCACGGCCGGACCGTCGGTCAGCGTTAATGTAGAAGCATCAGCGCTGGCTTCACCCCCCTGGTAATAGCGAATGCTGGCACGGGGTTCCGGCTTACCGTACTCCATGTCGTACCCAGCCTTGGCCAACAGCCAACGTATCAGGCCATCAAGGTGCTGCGGCGTCCGGCCCTGATAGTAGGCCCGGCCTTCCAGCCAATCAGCCTGGCCCGGAAACGCGGCCTGCCGGTCTGCCAGGTCATCACTGGCATCAACACCGAGCGGGGCGGCAACCAAGGCCTTGAGCCCGGCATTATCCAGCGCTCTCAGCGGCTGGCGGCCACTGATCTGCGACAGCCGCGAGATGCGCCAGTCACTGTTGATACCCAGCACCGGCAAATGCCCGGCGTCGTCATCCGCGGCTACCTGTTCTACCAGATCCGCAAGGCGATTGACCTGGTCGCCAAATACCGCCGCCAGCAACAAGGCATCGGCACTCTCGAGCAGCTCGCGCACCTGTTGATCGCTCTGGGTGGCCAGTTGCTCCGGGGTTCGCAGCAACACCCGGTGATCGGGATTGCGGTCCAGAAAGCGATGGGCGCCGGCGGCCATTTCCGCTGCTGACCGGTCTGAGACAATGCCCACGACGGTGGCAGCCAGCAGTGACGGAGCTAAAAATGTCAGAGTTATGGCTGTCAAAATGGCCTTCAGGTAGCGCATCAGCGGAAGTCATAACGCACAGAGAACAACCCCGTGGTACCGGCGGCTATGTAGCCGGTGCCGTCAAAACGTTCGGCAGTGGCGTATTGCTTGTCGAGCACGTTTTGCACAGTGAGGCGGGCGGTCCAGTCGCTGGCGAATTCCCAGCCTGCTCTGAGATTGAGGGTGGCAAAGCCCGGCAGTCGGCTTTCGTTTTCAGCGTCATCGTAGCGATAGCCGTTTGCCACCACACTGCCGCCGACCGACCAGGCGCCCAGTTCACGATCAAGGTCGACCCGCAACATCTGATGGCTGCGGCGGCGCAGGCGGTTGTCGGTTTCCTGGTCCCGGGGGTCCAGCAGGGTCAGCCGCACGGCCAGATCCCAGTCATAGGCCTCAAATCCGGAGCCAAGTTCAATACCACGAATCCGGGCCTCGTTGACGTTCGTGGGCCGGATATCACCGGCGCTGTTACTCTCAAGGGAGATCAGGTTTTCGACGTCGAGCTGGTAAAGGGCGATATCCCAGAACCAATCCGGGTAACGGCCACTGAATCCGAGTTCAACAGAGTCGCCTTTTTCAGGCTCGAGATCCGGGTTGCCAGCGAAGGTGCCACCGAAGCTGAAGGTTGTCAGCGGGAAGTAGAGGTCATTGAACGTCGGGGCCCGGAACGAGGTGCCATAACTCACGCGCACCCGGTGAGCGCGGTCAAAGGCATGGCCCAGGGCAATGCCGCCGGTTTCCTGGCGGCCGTAGGCCTCATTGTCGTCGCCCCGTAACGAGAGCTGCAGGTCCGTGGGGCCGAAGTTCAGCCGTAGCTGACCAAACAGGGCAGCATTGGTGCGGCTGTCTTCCGCAAACTCGGTAGTGCTGTCAACCTCGTCAGACTGCAGTTCGGTGCCCACCGCAAGCTCATGGACACCCTGCGTAAAGGTGTTCTCCCAGCGAGCCGTGCGGGACCGGGTATTGAAAACGGAATCACCGGCGCTACGGAAGCTTTCCTGCTCATCCGAAGCTTCGGAAAGCTGTATGGACGTGCGCCAGTAATCACTGACCGGAGTTTCCAGCCGCAGGCCCACGGTGCGAATCAGAAAATCGGTGTTGCCACCATCAAACTCGGAATTGCCCTCCGACTGCATCATCACTGCGCTGGCCTGGCCGCCATTGGGCAGCTCATGGACGATGCGACCGACGCCGGCGGTATTGCGAAAGCCCTTGTCTTCGCCGTCTTCAGCGATGGCGGTACCGTCAGATTCTTTGTGCAGCCCGCTGATACTCACACGGGTTGAGTCCGTGCTGGCGGAAGCGCCTGCGCTGACTTTCCGGGTATCAAAATTACCCGCGCCAGCCTCAACCCAGCCTTTGCGGCCGCGTTCAGGATCCAGCGTAAAAGCCTGGATGACACCACCAACGGCATCCGCACCATACAGTGAGCTGCGGGGGCCACGAACAATTTCCAGCCGCTCTACCAGATCCAGCGGGAAATATTGCCAGGGCGCACCGCCGCTGGTGGCAGAACGCAATCGCACACCATCAACCAGAAAAACGGTGGATTCACTGCCGGTGCCCCGGGTGTAAACGCTGGTGTTCTTGCCGAAAGTGCCATTGGTGACCAGGTCAATGCCGGGCTGGGCCCGAAGCAAGTCGGCCATGTCGGTGGGATTCTGCCGCCGCAACTCTTCTTCTTTCACCACTGTGACGGATGACAGGCTCTCACCCACCGTCTTCGGGCCGAGGGTGGCGGTTACGACAATGGGATCAAGCACCTGGGGTGCAGTGGCGTCTTCGGCCAGAACTCCGGAAGACAAGGGCAGCAATAGCAGTGACCCGGTCAGGGAAACATTGCGCAGGACAAAACAGGAGGAAACCGTGGAAAACTTCATCAAACACTCGCTCTTCATCTCGTGCTACACCCGCACGACAGAGATATTTATGCTGCAGAGGGCATGAGAAGAGGCGGGCAGACAGGCGCACAAATGGAGCTGGGAGGCCGGAGAACACCCACCACTGTCGCCCACCGCAACGCTTGGTGTTTTCCAGGCCGGTCTCCGGACTCATGAGGGGGATGAAAATCCCGGGACGGTCACCTTCCCATACCAGCTGGCACAGTGGCGCTTCGAACCGTCCTGAACTCAATTACCGTTGCGGGGGCAGTGTCGGATTATCACCGACTTCCCGTTTCACTCGCGCACGCATTGTGCGAAAGCACCTGGAAAAGTGACGCAAGGCTATCAATCGCCCTGCCAGTGGTCAATCAGATTTGATCCGGGCCAGGGTTTTGCGCAACCGATGCCATTGAGTTTCGTCACCCGGAAGACCAAACCTCAACGCAGATGGCTGTTGAAAGCTCCGTACCAGTATGCCGTTTTTTGCCAATG
>JBBQMX010000244.1:0-4455 GCA_038329375.1 Pseudomonadales bacterium
GCACATCCGCGGTGCTTCGCTGAGTACGGGACGCCAGCGACCGCACCTCATCCGCGACAACTGAAAAGCCGCGCCCGTGTTCACCGGCCCTGGCCGCTTCGATCGCCGCATTGAGTGCCAGAAGATTAGTTTGCTCGGCAATAGAATTGATCACCTCCAGGACCGAGTCCACCTGCGAAATATCAGCCGCCAGGGACTGGATCAGCCCCGCGCCGGTACCGACATCGTTGCCGAGTGTCTCGAAAGATGCGATCGCTGCCGTTACTTGCTCATGGGTATTGCGGCCTGTGTGGATGGTTTGTGCTGCGATATCGACGGACTCGCTGGCCAATTGTCCGACTTCCTCGACAGATTCATCCAGAACGGCCATATCACCGGTCAGAGCTTCGATATCTGCCTTCTGCCGCTCGTTGTAATCGAAGGTGGTTTCCGCGCGTTCGCTCAGCAGGCGGCTATGCTCACCCAGCTTCCGGCTTACATCAAGAATCCGCAGAATCATCTCCTGAATGCGCCCGATGAACCCGTTGAAATAACCGGCCAGCAATCCCAGCTCGTCCTGCCGCCTGCTGTCGATGCGCCGAGTCAGATCACCTTCACCCTCCGCAATGTCCTGCACTCGTTTACTGAGCGCCTGCACGGGGCGGATAACCAGCACCCGCAACATCCACAGCAGCCCTACAAAGCCAAGGACCACAAGCACCGCCCCGACGTTCATCGTGGCAGCTACCCGACTGGCTATGTCCTGCGACTGCTCACGGGATTGCGCCGTCCAGCTGTCCGACCGGGTCTGCACGGCTTCGATACGCTCGCCGAACTCGTCAATTGAACCCTGCACTTCACCGACCAGACTGAGTGCCTGGTCTCGTGCCTCAAGCTGGGCCAGCCGGGCGTTCAGCAGGTCGGGCTCTACCAGCGTTGCTTCCAGCCATTGATTGTATTGCTGGTTCAGTGCCTCGAAGTCCTCTTCCGTTCCGGGATCGTCTATCATCAGGAAGAGGCGGTCGAAAAGCGTTCGCCCCTGCTTCATCAGGTCTTCGATCGCCATCCGTAATTGGTCGAGGCGCGTTTCATCCTGCTCCGACATGTAGTTGATCATCAAAAGTTCCAGAGTCAGTACCGCACGCTCGATGGTCTGGGCCTCAATGACAATCGGGTAGTCGCTGGCAAAGATACTGATCATCTGGATGAGCCCGGAAAATCCATTCGCCAGTTCCGCGGCCTCGGCCCGGAAGGTCATCATTGCCTGCTGGTTGGACGCTCTGAGATCCAGAGTTCGTGTCTGCAGACGGGCGATTTCCCCAATGGCCTCATCCAGACGCTGTCGCTCTGCCCTGAGCGCCGCTATCTCTCGTCCTGATTCCGGCAATGACTCAGCTAGGTCGCTGGTAATCGCCTCGAACTGGGGTTTCAGAGCATTGATCTGCCGATGATTTTCGCGCACTTGCTCGCTGCTGGTAGCGGATGCAAGCGTACCGGCGCCGTTGGAGGTGAGCAGGAAATTCGTAGTCAATTGCTTCAACCGGTCACCGCTTTGATTGATCTCGGTAACAAGGTGGTTATAGCGATTGTTGATTTGTTGAAGTCCCGATTGGGAAAAGATGAATACACCGACAATAATGCAAGCCACCAGCAAGGTAACCAGCGAAACCCGCGCGCCGATGCCGTTCAGCCGGAGTTTCTTTTTTGATATGTTTTGCCCAGATATCTTATTGTTATTCATGCACAAACCTCAATAGATGTCGTCTCCGCACTACGTCATGGGTCTGCATCCATGCGAATCAGAGTATCCCCGAGGAATCTTCCAGGTTCAGTAAAGCAGGAGAATAGTTGGGTGGCAAGACGGACCCTGCCAGCCCCAAAATTGCGGGCTGGCAGGGTCCGTCACAGCTTGGATTAGCCTTAATTAGCCATCCATTCTTCCATCATCTGATCATACGGCTTGGTCATACCCTGGGGCTTTTCGTTCTCCAGGGCCGGCTTCGGTGCACCGGGCTGATCCAGCCAGTATTGCTCATCACGAGGTTCGTTGAGGATAGGCGCATAGTTTGCGAACACTTTCGCCCGGGCCAAACGTGACATGGTGCTATCCATGGCCTCAGCCAGGTTGTCCAGCGCCGCTTTCGGCGTAATCTCGCCGTTGACGGCCGGAGCCAGGTTCTGCCACCACAATGGAGCAAGACGCGGATAATCCGGCACGTTGGTACCTGTAGGAGTCCACATGCTCTCGTTTTCGCTACGGTAGAACTCAACCAGGCCGCCCAGTTTTGGCATCAGCTCGGTCATTTCATCCGAGAAGATGTCCGAACGACGAATCGGCGTCAGGCCGGCAATGGTCTTTTCCAGAGACACGGTCTTGGAAACTGTGAACTGGGCGAACAACCATGCAGCCGTGCGGCGATCCTCAGGCGTGGAGTTGAAGAAAGTCCAGGAACCCACATCCTGATAACCGACCTTCATGCCCTCTTCCCAGTATGGACCAGCCGGAGACGGCGCCATGCGCCACTTCGGGTTACCTTCATCATCCGTTACCGGCAGGCCGGGCCCGGTCATGTCGGCGGTGAACGCGGTGTACCAGAAGATTTGCTGTGCGATCTGGCCCTGTGCAGGTACCGGGCCGGCTTCACCAAAGGTCATGCCGCGGGCATTTTCCGGTGCGTAGTCACGCAGCCACTCAACCATTTTGGTGAGTGCGTACACGGAAGCCGGGGAGTTGGTTGCACCGCCGCGGCTTACGCTGGCACCGACCGGGTTGCCGCTTTCATTAACACGGATACCCCAGTCATCCACCGGGTTGCCGAAAGGTACGCCCTTGTCGCCCATACCCGCCATGGAGAGCCAGGAGTCGTGGAAACGCCAGCCCAGTGAAGGATCCCGACGACCATAGTCCATGTGACCGTAAACCCGCTTGCCATCGATCTCTTTGACATGAACACTGAAGAATTCAGCGATGTCTTCATAAGCCGACCAGTTCAGAGGCACACCCAGGTCGTAACCGTAGCGCTCTTTGAACTGCTTCTGAAGGTCTTCACGGTCAAACCAGTCAGCACGGAACCAGTACAGGTTGGCGAACTGCTGGGTCGGCAGCTGATAGATCTTGCCGTCAGGGCCGGTGGTGTACTGCAGACCGATGAAATCATCCAGGTCGAGGTAAGGGTTGGTGTAATCCTTCCATTCGTTTTCCATCGCATCGGAGAGGGCAATGGTCTTGCCATAGCGCAAATGCGTCCCGATAGCATCGGAGTCGTTCACAAACCCGTCGTAGATGTTCCGGTCAGACTGCATCTGCGTCTGCATGGTATCCACCACATCACCTTCGCCGATGATGTTATGCTCCACTTTAATGCCTGTTATGTCCGTGAAGACCTTTGCCAGCACTTCCGCTTCGTAGGTATGGGTCGTCAGACCCTCCGCCACGGTCTTGATGTCCATGCCACGGAAGGGCTCGGCCGCTTCGATGAACCACTCCAGCTCGGCTAGCTGCTCTTCCCTGGACATGGTCGACCGAGGGAAATGCTCGTCCAGCGCCTTTTCAGCCGCCGCTCTGTAGTCCTGCGCGTATACCTGTGATGACGTCAGGAGAACCCCTGAAACCATCAGTGAAAGGTATTTCAACTTATTGTTTTTCATACAGACCTCATCTAGCTATGTTTGCATCCCTGCAAGAAGGTAAGTCCTTTTTTGGGCTCAACCCCAGCGCATCAGGATGACCATCCAGACAACAGACACTGCGGTCGCCACCAAAACATGAAGTTCAGTCACTCCTAGAAAAGCAAGGTGAATGAACGCACTGGTCAGAAGACCAATGAACAGCCGATCACCACGCGTGGTAACGATCGGCAGGAAGCCTTTCCGCTCAATGCTGGGCGAAAAGTACTGCCATACGGTCATGCCCGTCAGAATCAGGGCAATCGAAATAAAGAATCCTGCCGTTGGGCCGGTCCAATGCATCCAGCTCATAAAAAGCCTCCTCAGGTACGGCCCAGGGCAAAGCCCTTGGCAATGTGATTGCGAACGAAATAGACCACGAGAATACCCGGCACAATGGTGAGCACACCGGCTGCTGCCAGAGTGCCCCAGTCGATTCCGGAGGCGCCCTGGGTTCGCGTCATAATGGCCTGAATTGGCTGGGCCTCGGTCGCTGTCAGTGTCCTCGCCAGCAATAACTCTATCCAAGAGAACATGAACAGGAAGAAGGCGGTCACGCCAATACCTGAGCGGATCAGCGGAATATAGATTTTCACGAAAAATTTCGGAAAACTGTAACCATCGATGTAGGCGGTTTCATCAATTTCCTTGGGCACACCACTCATGAAGCCTTCCAGGATCCATACCGCCAGGGCGACGTTAAACAGGGTATGTGCCAGCGCTACCGCGATGTGGGTATCAAACAGCCCCACTGAGGAGTAGAGCTGGACGAAGGGCAGCGCAAAGACAGCTGGCGGAGCCATCTTGTTG
>JBBQMX010000245.1:0-4452 GCA_038329375.1 Pseudomonadales bacterium
CAGTCAGCCTTTCCGCATGCGTCCTGAGATGATCCGAAGCCTGGCAGACCGGCATTTCGGTATTGGCTTTGATCAATTGCTGGTGGTGGAGCCACCCGGGCTGCCGGACGTGGATTTCCGCTATCGCATATTCAACGCGGACGGCTCGGAAGTCGAACAATGTGGCAATGGTGCCCGCTGTTTTGCCCGGTTCGTCAGGGACCGGCGGCTGACCAACAAAAAAGTGATCCGGGTCCAGACCGCCGGGGGCGTGCTGGAATTGCGTGTTGGACAGGATGGCTGGGTTACCGTAAACATGGGCGTGCCGGAGCTAAACCCGCCTGCCATTCCCTTTGCCGCCGATTCACGGCAATTGAGTTATCTCATTGAGGTTGCTGGTGGCTCTTGTGATCTCAGCGCGGTCTCGATGGGAAACCCCCACGGTGTGCTGCTGGTGCCGGACGTTGATACCGCCCCGGTTCTCACTCTGGGCCCGGCTCTGGAAAATCATCCCCGGTTTCCGGCCCGGGCCAATATCGGGTTTTTGCAGATCGTTGACCGCAGCCATGCCCGTCTTCGTGTATTCGAGCGCGGTTCCGGTGAAACTCTGGCCTGTGGCAGCGGCGCCTGTGCAGCGGTGGTGGCGGGCAGCTTGCTGGGGTTACTGGATCAGCGTGTGGATGTGGCGCTCACAGGTGGCCATCTGGTCATTGAATGGCAGGGTGAGGGAGCCGCTGTTATGATGGAAGGGCCGACTGCCCGAGTGTACGACGGCCAGATCCGGCTGCCCGGAGACTCTGTGGCCGGGCGAGGACGAAGACAACCCCGATCCGGTCAGACTTCCCGATAATCGCAGGCAATCGAGTCTGCGCAACCGCCCCTGTCAGACAGGCGGCGACTGAAGGAGAACAGCATGACAGAACCAACGGCCCACCAGAAGGCCGAAGCCCTGACTCAGGAACAGGTAGCGGACTATTTGCGTTCGAACCCTGATTTCTTTGTCGAGCAGGACGAGTTGCTGCGAAGTCTGACATTGCCCCATGACAGCGGCCGGGCAATTTCACTGGTTGAGCGCCAGGTACACTTGTTTCGGGAACAGCGGGACACCCTACGACACGAATTGGTGGAGCTGGTGTCTATTGCCCGCCATAACGACCGTTTGTTTGAGAAGAGCAAGCGCTTGCTGATGCAGATCATTGAGGCGCGCTGTCTGAACGATATGGCGGCTGCAATTGACGACAGCATCCGGGGTGATTTCGGACTCGACGCGTCCTCCGTCATCCTGTTTACCAATGCCACTTTGCCCACCAGTCCGGAAGGCGCGTTGCAGGTGGTGGCTCCGGATGTTGCTCATAAACGCCTTGGTAACCTGCTGGAAGGCCAGCGGGCCGTCTGTGGTCAGTTCCGGGACAGTGAGCAAGCGTTTCTGTTTCCGGGCAGGGAAGAGCCCATTGCTTCGGTCGCGCTGGTGCCTTTGCGTACCGATAAACTCATGGGTGTTTTCGCTGTGGGCAGTTGTGAACCGGGGTATTTTGACCAGAGTATGGGGTCACTGTTCCTTACCTACATCAGCGATACCCTCAGCCGTTTGTTACCACCGATCCTGCAGCGACACACCTCCGTAGAGCCGGTGGCAGACATTGTTGCCGAGTCCCGTTAACGGTGGCCGGGCCCGGTTCTGACAACCCCCGGAAACCTGGCAAGTACCAGCGTGAAGCCGCATTGCCGCTATCACTGAGCGAGCCGCTGGAACAATTTATCGAGCATCTCTTCTCCGAGCGCCGCCAGGCGCTTCAAACCTGCCGCAATTATGAGCGGGACACCCGACGGTTCGCCCACTATCTCAACCAGCAACAGATCGGCCTTTGGTCAGAATTGGACTTGTCTCGTCTCAGGCGCTACATCGCCGAGCTTAGCCGGGCCGGTTTAGGTGGTCGCAGTATTGCCCGGCACCTGTCTTCGATCCGGCGGCTTTATGATTACCTGCTGCGGGAAAACAAGGTCCGAGACAATCCGGCTCTGGATGTACGCGCGCCCAAGTCTGCAAAACGTTTGCCAGGGGTGGCTGACGTCGACCAGATTAACCATCTGTTGAACGCCGAATCCGATGATCTGCTGGAAGTGCGCGATCATGCCATGTTTGAGTTGATGTATTCATCGGGATTGCGCTTGTCGGAGCTGGTGGGCCTGAATTGCAGCGGGATTGATATGAACTCCGGCGAGGTGCGGGTACTGGGCAAAGGTGGCAAAGAACGCATTTTGCCGGTCGGGCGGCAGGCGCTCAAGTCCCTTCAGGACTGGCTCGGTCTGCGGGCCAGCCTCGCCGCAGAAGGGCAGGCTGCACTGTTTGTCAGCCAGCGCGGAGGGCGCATCAGCAACCGTTCGGTCCAGGTGCGCCTGCGCCGCTGGGGTATGGCAAAAGGAGCAGATCAGCGGCTTTATCCCCACTTGCTCCGGCATTCGTTTGCCAGTCATTTGCTGGAATCCAGTGGTGACCTGCGCGCAGTTCAGGAGTTGCTCGGACACGCAGACATTGCGACGACCCAGATCTATACCCATCTGGATTTCCAGCATTTAGCCAAGGTTTATGACCAGAGCCATCCCCGGGCTCGTCGTCTCGGCCAGAAAACAGAGGATGATCAATAATCTCCGTCTCGAAGTCTGAGGTTTAGATGTTTGAAATTGGTACGGACACATTCAGGACGTTTGATCGGGCAGAATTCTAGTGACGCAATTGGGCGTCCAGTTCGTCGATGATTTCGGCCCAGTCCGAATCTGCCTCGATGCCTTCTCTCAAAAATTGTGATTGAGACTCGTTCCAGAACGGGGCGTCGGGCAATTTTATTGTTGGTTCCAGAGGCGAGTGTTCACCAATGAACTGCTCTATGCTGGTGTTGTCTTCGGGCAGACCGAGCTGTTCGAACAGTGTGGTAAACGTATGTTGACTGGTATCCATGGCAAATGCTCCCTGACGATTGTGTGCTTCCAAAACCACCCGCAAGTAACCTGGCAGGTTTATTGATGCAGTCCGATTATAACTGTAACCAAAGTGCCGGAGATAACCAATGAGTTCTCGTCTTGCAACCGCTTCATGCAGCTGGCTGTTGGCGGCCCTGTCTTTGGTGGTCAGTGCCGATCCGCCGGTTGAATCGCCTCAACCGGTGCTGGGCAGCGACGATCTGTCCTGGCTTGAGCAGCAATCCGGGTTCTCCATTGGCATTCGGCCTGTCCAGATGCCCCTGGCATTCATAACAGCGGATGAAACCCTGGCGGGTACCTATATTGATTACCTCAAGGTGCTTAGTGACAAGCTCGATAAACCGGTCGAGCTGGTGGCGGGTTCCGGGCCGGAGCTCGAGTCGCAACTTTTCGGTGATGAACTCAGTGCTGTCCTCATGACAAGGGCGCCCGGGCAGCCACTGGCAGAAGGTTTGCTCGCCACAGAGCCCCTGATGAGCCTGACTTATGGCCTTTTTGTTGGTGCCGGTGATGCCAGCATCCGTAACCTGTCTGACCTGGAAGGGCGCCGGCTGGCCCTGGTCGGGGATGACAGCAATCAATATATGCTGCTGGAGCCGGTTGAATCGTTTACGCCCGTGCCGGTCAGGAATATCAGTGAGGCTGTCAGCGCGGTGTTGGCCGGTGAAGCTGATGCCTTTCTCGGTCCGGTGCCGGTGGTGGCAGATTACCTGCAAGCAGCGCTGATTAACGGTATTGGCGTCGCCACCCTGCTTGATGATTCCCCTGTTGACGTGGTGCTGGCGGTGCCGGAAGAACGACCGCAGCAATATCGGGTACTCAACCAGTCGATAAAATCGTTAAGTCATAATGAACACAGGAGGGTGCGGCAGGCATGGTTACCCTTCCAGATCCCGGAAGCCGGTTTGGAATCCAATGTCCAACTGACAGGAGCGGAGCTTGATTGGCTGAAGCGCAACTCGGGGCTGCGGGTTGCGTTCCGGTCCGATTGGCCGCCCTTCGAGTTTCGTCAGGGCGAGGAGCTTCGCGGTCTGGTTCCGGACCTAGTGGGGAAACTGGAAAGCCAGTTGGGAACCCGCTTTAACCGTCAGGTTATGGAAGATTGGCAAAAAGCCGAAACGGCACTTCGGGACGGCGACATTGATATCTTGCCAGCCCTGCCGCGAACGCCGCGGCGGGAAGGTGAATTTCTGTTCAGTCGGCCTTACCTGAGCGTGCCTATTGCGTTGGTTATCCGTAACGATGGCCGGTTTATTGGTGATTTGCGGGAACTTCGCGAGGAACGGGTTGGCGCTGTGCGACAGCAGGCGAGCCATGAGTATTTGCTGATCAACCACCCTGAGCTCGACCTGTATCCGGTGGATTCGATTCAGGAAGGTTTGCTGGCGCTCTCCAACGGTGATCTCGATGTCATGCTGACCCACATCCCGGGTGTCAGCTACACCGTCGCTCGGCTGGGTCTGTCCAACCTCCGTATTACCAGTATTACGCCCT
>JBBQMX010000246.1:0-4450 GCA_038329375.1 Pseudomonadales bacterium
ACCCTCGCGCATCTTGTTAACCCGCTCCACAGCAATGCCCGCAGCGCGCAGCGATTCCGCGGTACCGGTAGTGGCAACCAGCTTGAAGCCTGCAGCAATCAAGTCTCGGGCCACCTTGAGGGCGCCGGGCTTATCCACATCCCGCACGGATATGAAGGCTGTTCCCTGCACGGGCAAGCGCTCGCCCGCCGCCAATGCAGCCTTGGCAAAAGCTTCATCAAAGCTGTCGCCAATACCCATAACTTCCCCGGTGGACTTCATTTCCGGCCCAAGAATAGGGTCCACCGCGGGGAATTTGCTGAACGGGAAAACCGACTCTTTCACCGCAAAATACGTAGGTATAATCTCCTTGGTGAAGTTTTGCTCCGCCAGAGATGTACCCGCCATGCAACGAGCAGCCACTTTCGCCAGTGAAACACCAATGGCCTTCGATACAAACGGCACCGTACGGGAGGCGCGCGGGTTCACCTCAATAACGTAAACCTTGTCGTCCTGCCAGGCCAGTTGCACGTTCATCAGGCCAACAACACCGAGTTCAAGGGCCATTTTGCGAACAGTTTCCCGCATTTCGTCCTGCACGGCGGCCGGCAACGTGTAGGGCGGCAGTGAACAAGCTGAATCGCCGGAATGAACGCCCGCTTGTTCGATGTGCTGCATGATGCCGCCAATGACCACATCCTTGCCGTCGCAGATGGCGTCAATATCAACCTCGATGGCGGCATTCAGGAAATGATCCAGCAATACCGGGCTGTCATTGGAAACCAGCACGGCATTGTGCATATAGCGCACCAGCTCGGCTTCGTCATAGACAATTTCCATAGCGCGACCACCCAGAACGTAGGACGGCCGCACCACTAACGGATAACCTATTTCACGGGCAGCCAATAGGCCTTCTTCGTGGCTGCGAACGGTGGCGTTTTCAGGCTGAAGCAGGTCAAGCCGGGTAATCATCTGCTGAAACCGTTCACGATCCTCGGCCCGGTCAATCGCATCCGGACTGGTACCGATGATAGGCACTCCAGCGGCTTCGAGACCTCGGGCCAGTTTCAGCGGGGTTTGGCCACCGTACTGGACGATCACGCCTTTGGGCTTCTCGATGTGGATGATTTCCAGCACGTCTTCAAGGGTTATCGGCTCGAAATACAACCGGTCGGAGGTATCGTAGTCTGTGGACACGGTTTCCGGGTTGCAGTTGATCATGATGGTCTCATAGCCATCTTCCCGCATGGCCAGAGCCGCATGGACGCAACAATAATCGAACTCGATGCCTTGGCCAATGCGGTTTGGGCCACCGCCAATAACGACGATTTTTTCGCGATTCGTCGGCTCAGCCTCGCATTCTTCTTCATAGGTTGAATACATGTACGCCGTGGACGAAGCAAATTCAGCCGCGCAGGTATCGACGCGCTTGTACACTGGCCGGATATTCAGTTCATGCCGAAGTTTGCGCAGACTGATCTCGGAGATGCCCAGCAGTTTCGCAATCCGGCCATCGGAAAAACCTTTGCGCTTGAGACGGAATAGCGTTATGTGGTCAATATCGGCCTTACCGACAGTCTTGAGTTCGGCCTCCTCCCGGATCAGATCCTCGATCTGGGCCAAATACCAGGGATCCACCTTGGTATGCTGGTAAACCTCGCCAACCGACATGCCTTTGCGGAATGCGTCGCCGATATACCAGATACGCTCGGCACCGGGAACGTTAAGCTCACGGATCAGATTCTCACAGCCATCTTTGGTGGACAGGTCGAGCATTTCTTCAAAGCCTTCGGAGCCGACTTCCAGCCCACGCAATGCTTTCTGGACTGACTCCTGAAAGGTCCGGCCAATGGCCATCACTTCACCCACGGATTTCATCTGGGTGGTGAGGCGCGCATCCGCTTGCGGAAATTTCTCGAAGGTAAAGCGAGGAATCTTGGTAACAACATAGTCGATGCTGGGCTCAAACGACGCTGGCGTAATGCCACCGGTGATTTCGTTCTGGAGCTCATCGAGAGTGTAGCCAACCGCCAACTTGGCAGCGACCTTGGCAATCGGGAAACCGGTAGCTTTAGAAGCCAGCGCCGACGACCGTGAAACCCTGGGGTTCATCTCGATCACCACCATGCGACCATTTTCCGGATTGATACCGAACTGGACATTGGAACCGCCGGTTTCCACGCCGATTTCACGCAGCACCGCCAGGGAGGCGTTCCGCATGATCTGATATTCTTTGTCAGTCAGGGTCTGGGCCGGTGCCACCGTGATGGAGTCGCCGGTGTGGACCCCCATGGCGTCGAAGTTCTCGATAGTACAGATGATGATGCAGTTGTCGTTGCGGTCGCGCACCACTTCCATCTCGTACTCTTTCCAGCCGATCAGCGACTCGTCAATCAGCAGCTCATTGGTCGGCGACAAATCAAGCCCGCGGGTACAGATCTCTTCAAACTCATCCCGGTTATAGGCAATACCGCCACCGGACCCGCCCATGGTAAAGGACGGACGAATAATGCAGGGGAAGCCAATGCTTTCCAGCACCTGGAAGGCTTCTGTCATGGAGTGCGCCATCGACGCCCTGGGGGTATCCAGATTTATGGACTTCATCGCCTTGTCAAACCGGTCGCGATCTTCGGCTTTATCAATCGCGTCCGCGTTGGCACCGATCATTTCGACACCGTGCTCTTTCAGCACCCCGTGGTTCTCAAGATCCAGTGCACAGTTCAGCGCCGTTTGTCCGCCCATGGTAGGCAACAGCGCATCGGGCTTTTCCCGCTCAATAATCTTGGCGACGGTTTTCCAGGTAATCGGCTCGATGTAGGTAGCATCGGCCATCGCCGGGTCGGTCATGATAGTGGCCGGGTTTGAGTTAACCAGAATGACGCGGAAGCCCTCTTCGCGCAGGGCCTTGCAGGCCTGGGCTCCGGAGTAGTCGAACTCACAGGCCTGACCGATGACGATGGGGCCGGCACCCAGAATAAGAACGCTTTTGATGTCGGTACGCTTTGGCATTTCGTTGTAAACCTGTCAGCAAACTATAAATTCATGCAGCGCATAACGCGGCTGTGAAACGGTGGAAGACCCGCAATCAGACCGCTCGCTCTTCCATCAGTCGGACAAACTCATCAAACAGGGGCGCAACATCATTGGGGCCGGGGCTTGCTTCCGGATGCCCCTGAAAACTGAACGCAGGCTTATCTTTACGCCGAAGGCCCTGCAGGGTGCCGTCAAACAGTGACTTGTAGGTGGCTTCCAGGTTGTCCGGCAGGCTGGCTTCATCCACTGCAAAGCCGTGGTTCTGGCTGGTGATCATTACCTTCCCGGTGGCGAGGTTCTGGACCGGATGGTTTGCACCATGGTGTCCATGGCCCATTTTGAGCGTCTTGGCGCCACTCGCCAGGGCTAACAACTGGTGACCGAGACAGATGCCGAATACCGGAATCTCGGTTTCAAGCACTTGCTGGATTGCACGAATGGCGTAGTCACAGGGTTCTGGATCACCAGGGCCGTTGGACAGAAATATGCCATCCGGCGACATGGCCAAAACATCCGCTGCCGACGTGGTCGCAGGAACAACAGTAACGTCGCAGCCGCGGGAGGCAAGCATTCGCAGGATGTTGAACTTGATACCGTAATCCCAGGCAACCACTTTGAAGCGTGTTTGGTCACACAGACCATAACCGGAATCCAGATTCCATTCGGTCTGATCCCACTGCCATATTTTATCGCCACTGACCTCTTTCGCCAGGTCCATGCCTTTCAGTCCCGGAAAGGCGTTAGCCAGCTCCAGTGCCCGCTCGGCTGTTGCACCGGCACCCGCCACGATGGCTCCGCTCTGGGAGCCCTTGTTTCGAAGAATCCGGGTTAACCGCCGAGTGTCGATATCGGCGATACCAATGACATTGTTAGTCCGCAGGTATTGATCAAGGGTTCCGGTGGAGCGCCAGTTGCTGGCCAGTATCGGCAGGTCCCGAATAACCAGACCAGCCGCCTGAATGCGATCAGATTCAACGTCTTCTTCGTTGATTCCGGTATTGCCGATATGGGGATAGGTCAGAGTGACGATCTGGCGCGAATAGGATGGGTCCGTCAGGATTTCCTGGTACCCGGTCATGGCAGTATTAAAGACAACCTCGCCGCTGGTTTCTCCGTCAGCGCCTATGGCGATACCGTAAAACAGGCTGCCGTCTGCGAGTGCAAGGATTGCTGGTGTGCTCAAGGCTTGTATCCTCATCGAGTGGCGTATCGTCAGTTCCGAATCGAGCCCTGCAAACAGCGGGCCCCAACGTCAAGAACAGGAACGCAAGCGCAAATTCAGGTCGCAAAAAAGCGAGAGGGGTACTGAAACCTCTCTCGCTTATTCGATGCCAGCTTTTCAGGCTACGCTTGGTGCAGTTAAACCGCCTTATTGTAAGAAAACCGGCGGCCTGTGTCCACGGCTAATGTCCTGCCCTGCGCAGGGCTACTTCAGGCA
>JBBQMX010000247.1:0-4415 GCA_038329375.1 Pseudomonadales bacterium
CGTCGCGTGAGGTCTTCATCAGTCAAGGTACAGAGCGCATAAAAATCATCTTCGACCGGCTCCAGATATTCCATTTTACCGCTCTGAATCAGAATGTTCCCCGTCAGCCCAGAGTCCGCCAACAAGAGCTCTACCAGACCCCAGGCAGAGACAACCGCTACCGAATAAAGACTGCCGCCAAAGGCCGTGCCCTGGTGGTTATGGTTTGGCTCCAGCGGAGCACTTACTAACAGTTGCCGGCCATCATAGGCCACCAGATTAACCGCCAGGCTCCTGGTAAGAGGAATAACCTCATTAAGGCGTTTCTTGAACCGAGCAAGCTGAGTCATCATTTCGCCATCCTCTGAACTCAGTCTAGTAGGCCCTCGCTGCTTTCCCTATGCGACCAACGTCGGCCAACATCCCCCCATACAAGCTGCGGGGATTTCGATGCCAACGCCCGGCCGACTCTGAGTGTTACTGCCAGATCACCTGCTGACGTTTGGAGTACCAAGTGTCCAGGTTCACCTTATAGGCATCCTCTACTACAGTGCGTTTCAGTTTCATCGTAGGTGTCAGGAAGTCGTTCTCGATACTCCACTCATCCTTGACGACCGCCAGGAACTGGAGTTGCTCGTGGGGGTCGACGGTTTTGTTCACATCTTCCAGCAACGATGAGAAACTGGCTTCAAGTTCTTTGCGATGATGTTCATCTGCGGACCGGCCCCGAGCTTCTTCCGACAGCATCACCAGACAATGAGGCCCAGGATAGTTTTCACCGGAAACGCACACCATTTCAATGTCGGGATGGCTCATCAATTTGTTTTCAATGGGGGCGGGGGCAACGTACTTGCCCTTGCTGGTTTTAAAAATCTCCTTGATCCGTCCGGTCAGCTTGAGACGACCTTGTTCATCAATTTCGCCTTTATCACCTGTGCGCAGGAACCCGTCCTCAGTAAACGCCTCCTGAGTTTTTTCCTCGTCCCGGTAATATCCCATCATGGTGGCCGGGCTTTTTACCAACACTTCGCCCTGCTCGCTCACTTTGACTTCGACCCCCGGCAGCGCTTCTCCCACATATCCGGTACGAGCACGACCCGGTTTGGTCATATGGGAATAGGCAAAGTTTTCTGACATGCCGTAGCCTTCCAGCAACTCAAGGCCCAGGCCGCGATACCACTCCAGAATGTCGTGGGCCAGGGGCGCGGAGCCACTGCCGGCAAACTTTACGTGCTGGAGCCCCAAATTGGTCAGGACCTTCTTTTTGACTACCTTGTTCAGCAAAGGAATTCTGAGCAAACGCTGTAGCTTTTTTCTTGGTAATTTCTGGAAGACGCCGTGCTGGAACTTGACCCAGATACGGGGCACTGCCAAAAAAAGTGTGGGCTGTGCTCGCCTGAGATCATCCACAAAGGTATCAAGGGATTCGGCAAAATATAGTGTAAAACCCTTATCCATGGAGCCAAGCTCCACCACAAATCGCTCAAACACGTGAGCAAGAGGCAAGTACGACAACATCCGTTCGCTGGTTGTGACGTCCAGCGCTTCCGTGCCCCCGGCTGCCGAATAGGCAAGGTTGCCGAAACTCAGCATCACACCCTTGGGTCGCCCCGTGCTGCCAGAGGTGTAAACAATAGTCGCCATCTCTTCCGCAGCCCGATCAACATTTTCTTCCAGAGGCGGAAATTCGGACACTATGTCATTCCAGCTTTTGAAATCGTTGGGCGGGCTGAGAGGGTAGGAAATGCAAGGCAACGTATCAGGCACTCCGGATTTCATGCCGTCCCAGTCATCCAGTTTGCCGACAAACAATACTTCGCAACCACTGTGTTCAAGGATGTAACCAACCGTGGTTGCATTCAGCGTTGGATAAATTGGCACAGACACATGCCCTGCCATCCAGATCGCCCAGTCCGACATAATCCAGTGCGCACAGTTCTTGGATATAATGCCAATCCGGCTGTTGGCGGGCAGGCTGAGAGACTTCAGGTAAGCTGCCATGCGCCTGGCTTCACCCACTGCGCGGCGCCACGTGTATTCCACCACTTTGCCACCACCCATCGGCTGCACCATGTAAACCGATTCGGCCCGAGCCGTTTCCCAGTGGTAGATCATTTCTGGCGGGAGCTTGTTTTTCGTTTCCATGAACCTTCCTTTTTTGTTTTTCCCGGTGTTTTTTATCCCAGAAGATTATTTCATCACACTCTTTTTGTCGTCAAAATACGAGGCAACCAGACCTATATCCACTAAATCAGACGTAAACCGGTTTTTTATAACCACTATATGTAGTGATCGCCGATTAGCCATTGGGGAGCCTTTGACATCAAGCCTCAGGGATATTTCAAGCCAGTTTCAATTGATTTTCCATACAGACATCACTGGTATTGATAGTTCACCTCTTCTTCACAGACCACTATATCCTGTTATACTCAGGCCAACGATGTCGATATATTGGGTTCTGAGCAAAAAGCCCACCCACAAGAACAACGGGTTTAACAGTCTATACCCAGAAGGCCCCGTGGTCTTTCCAGGCCGCCCAAGAGCTTTGAACCAGAGACTTTCAGAATTGGCCAGCATTTCCTGGCACACCAGATATAGTATTCACAGGATCACAAACATTTTCCAGGAGGGTGGCGCGGGCCCAGGGGCTGCATCACTCATCAGCAACATCTGAAATACCGAGGGTGGCAATGAACGCTAAGGCAC
The DNA here is from genome assembly GCA_038329375.1 of Pseudomonadales bacterium. GTDB lineage: Bacteria > Pseudomonadota > Gammaproteobacteria > Pseudomonadales > Oleiphilaceae > Marinobacter. The sequence goes on from JBBQMX010000247.1 coordinate 2,686, forward strand.
AGGCACTGACAACAACAATCCCCATGCAGGACGCATCGCTGGATATTTGGAACAGCAAATATCAGTTGAAAACAAAAACCGGTGAACCTGTAGACGCAACCATTGAGTCAACTTACGAACGCGTCGCCATTGCTCTCTCACAGGTTGAGGCGAAGACAGATCGCACCAGGTACATGAAAGATTTTGCCTGGGCCCTGAAAAACGGCGCCATTCCTGCTGGCCGCATCATTTCAAATGCGGGTGCGGAAGCGCACAAACCTGCTACATCGACCATCAACTGCACGGTATCCGGCAGTGTTAACGATTCGATGAACGACATTCTAGAGAAAAACCATGAAGCCGGCCTGACACTGAAAGCCGGTTGCGGCATTGGTTACGAATTCTCGACGCTACGCCCTCGCGGAGCTTATGTTGCAGGCGCCGGCGCGACAACCTCCGGCCCGCTGTCGTTCATGGATATTTTTGATCGTATGTGCTTTACCGTGTCTTCTGCCGGTGGACGCCGTGGTGCCCAGATGGCGACGTTCGACGTGCACCATCCCGATGTACTGGACTTTATTCAGGCCAAGCGAGAGGACGGTCGTCTGCGACAGTTCAACCTTTCACTGCTGATCACTGAAGATTTCATTGAAGCCGTCAAGAATAACGGTGACTGGCGCCTGTCCTTTCCTGTTACTGAGAAAGAAGTAGCCGAGGAACAGCTCGACCTGACTGACGACAGCCAGTTCGTCTACCGTGACTTTCCGATTCTTACCGGTTACGTCACCAATGCCGAAGGCAGAATTGCCTGCCGCATCTATCGCACGCTGAAAGCCCAGTTCATCTGGGACAGCATTATGACGGCTACCTATGACTATGCCGAGCCTGGTTTCATCCTGATTGACAAGGTCAATCAGATGAACAACAACTGGTTCTGTGAAGACATTCGCGCTACCAACCCTTGTGGCGAACAGCCTCTGCCACCCTATGGCAGCTGCTTGCTGGGTTCCGTCAACCTGACCAACTTCGTAGACCACCCGTTTACTGACAAGGCGAGTTTCAACTACGAGAAATACCGCAAGGTGGTAGCCATTTTCACCCGCATGCTGGATAACGTGGTTGAAATAAACGGCCTGCCGTTAGAAGAGCAGCGCCATGAAATCAACTACAAACGTCGCCATGGCATGGGCATTCTGGGTCTCGGCTCAACTCTGGCTATGTTGCGTATGCCTTATGGTTCGTCGGAGTCGGTAACGTTTACAGAAGAAGTGGTTCGGGAAATGGCCGTTGAAGGCTGGCGCCAGTCACTGGCTCTGGCTGAAGAAAAAGGCCCGGCGCCCATCATGAATGATGACTTCGAAATTACTCCAAAAATGTTGTCCAAGTGCCCGAAATTAAAGGCAGACGGCTACACTTTGGGTGACAAGGTTAAAGGGCGGATACTGCACGCAACATACAGCCGCTACATGGAACGCATTGCAGAAGTGGAACCTGAGCTGGTGGCCTCCCTGGCAGAAAAAGGTGGCCGTTTCACCCACCACACGTCCATTGCCCCGACTGGCACTATCAGCCTGTCTCTGGCAAATAATGCCAGCAACGGTATTGAGCCCAGCTTCTCGCACCACTATGCCCGCAACATCATCCGGGAAGGTCGCAAGACCAAGGAAAAAGTCGACGTGTTCTCCTATGAGCTACTGGCCTACCGGCATCTGGTTAACACCGGTGCCATGCCGTTCTCAACCGATGAAGCC
>JBBQMX010000248.1:0-4402 GCA_038329375.1 Pseudomonadales bacterium
AATATGGACGACGGCACTCGTCAGGTACTTGATGTTTTTGTGCCGGGAGACATCGTCGGGCTGCGGGAGTTTGCTTTTCGAAAGAGTATTACCGGGTTGAGCGCGTTGACGGATGCGGAGATTTGTCCGTTTCCAAAAAAACGAATGGTCGACGTCTTTTCCCAATCGCTGCTGTTGTGCAACATATTTTTCTTGATTGCCTCGCGTGATCAGTCCATTTTGCTGGAACGCTTGGTCAATCTCGGTCGGCGCTCTGCCAGGGCAAAGCTGGCCCATTTTCTGGTGGAGATGTCACGACGACTGGAAAAAACAAATGTCGATATCGGTAACCATTGCCAGATACCGCTAAGCCAAAGCTTGCTGGCGGACGCATTGGGACTGAGCGCGGTTCATGTAAACCGCACACTTCAGGAACTCAAGGAGGAAAGTCTGATTAATCCGAGGCACGGTGGCATCGAACTGCTTGATCTGGATGGCTTGAAAAAGATAGCAGGCTTTGATCCGAGCTACCTGGAGGAGGATCTCAGCGGTATGCTGGCAGAGATCCGGTCCCGATATAAAGCAGACTGAGGCCACACCATCCTGGCCACGGCAGCTCGCCGGGCCAGCACAGTGTGGACTGTTGAGATCAGGACACTTCGCTAAGCGCCTCTTCAACGATTTTCAGACCTTCTTCCAACACATCATCTCCGATGGTGATCGGCATCAGAAACCGAATAGTGTTGCCATACATGCCACAGCTCAACAGGATCAGGCCTTTCTCTTTGGCCTTCTTGGTGACCGCTGCAGCCAGGTCGGCGCGGGGTTCACGGCTGGCTTTGTCAGTTACCAGTTCGAACGCCGCCATCGGGCCAACGTTACGGGCATTGTCCACATGGCTGAAACGGTCCTGCCAATCCGCAAACTGACTTTGGAGTTTCTCGCCAAGGCGCTGGCCCTTACCGAGAATGTCTTCCTCTTCAAAGACTTCCATAGCCGCCAGCGCTGCGGCACAGGCTGTGGGGCTACCGGTGTAGGTTCCACCCAGGGAGTTGGGGCCACAGCTGTCCATGATCTTGTCAGTACCAACAATCGCTGATATTGGCATACCGTCAGCCATGCTCTTGGCCATGGTCATCATGTCCGGCTCGACGCCGCTGTGCTCAATGGCAAACATCTTGCCGGTACGACCAAAACCACTCTGCACTTCATCCGCAATCATCAGGATGCCGTGCTCGTCACAGATCTCGCGAATTGCCTTCAGAAACGTATGAGGCGCTGCATAAAAACCGCCCTCACCCAGAATCGGCTCAATCACGATTGCTGCCGTGTCTTTCGGATTCGCATCGGTTTTCAAGACCATTTTCAGACCACGAAGCGCTTCGTCTTCGCTGACACCGTGATAAGGCACCGGATAAGGTGCGCGGAAAACGGTACCGGGCATGGGGCCAAAATCGGTCTGGTAGGGGTTAACCTTGCCGTTCATCGCCATGGTCATGAACGTACGACCGTGGTAACCGCCGTCAAAGCAGATCACGTTGGTCCTACCGGTTGCGGCACGGGCAATCTTCAAGGCATTTTCCAGCGCCTCGGCGCCAGAGTTCGCCAGCATGACTTTGGCGTGGCCACGAACCGGTACTATCTGGCTCAGTTTTTCAGCCACTCTTACGTAGCCCTCATAGGGCATAACGGTCTGGCAGGTGTGCATGACTTTATCGAGTTGGGCTTTAACCGCTTCAACCACCTTCGGGTGGCGATGACCCAGGTTCAGCACACCGATGCCGCCGGCAAAGTCGATCATCCGCTTACCGTCGGCATCCCATAATTCAGAGTTCTCCGCGTGATCAGCAAACTGCTCGTTCGGGCTTGCTGCACCAGCGGCGACGTATTTTTCCTTCAGTGCCTGCAACTCTTTGTTGCTGCTCATGCGATCGTCTCCATTGGTCGTATCGTTAATATATAGGCCCACAGTATGACGCTTTGCCGAGCATTTTTCCAAGGCTTGACGCTCCAACCCAACCATGTAACTGATTTGTCACGTTCAGGCCAGACTTCGATTCGGTAATCGATATGCAAATCAGCGCTGGAATCGGGTTTCCAGCACAACGGCCGAATTCGTTCGTTCTACCCCTTCCAGGTTCCCAACCTTGTCCAATATAGCGCTGAGCGCTTCCAGGGATTGCGCCTGCACGATGGCAATAAGGTCGTACTCACCACTGACGGAAAACAACTGCACCACCTGACCAATCTGCTCCAATGCCACATTGGTGCGAACTGTGAGCTTCTGATGAACCTTGATGGAGACATGCGCCTCAACCTGATTGGCTGAATATTCCCCGCCCAATTCAAGGGAGTAGCCACGTATAACGCCGCTGGCCTCCAACTTTGTGATCCGGCTCTGCACTGTGGAGCGTGACATGCCCATGGCCCGGGCAAGATTCGAAACACTCATCCGCGCGTCCCGCCGTAACAACATAATCAACTTCTGGTCCTGTGGACTTATCATAATGAACATTTTATCCGTTATTTTGACCAATAGTTACATTATTTCGATCATTTTGGAACTACACAACGACAAAAGGAACCTTCATACTGACGCGATACAGGAGGCCAGCCATGATTATTCGACCTATCTCCCATCAGGATCTGCCAGCCTTACATCAAATGGCGATCGAATCAGGTCCCGGATTCACTTCCCTGATGGACGATATCGACTATCTGGGCAGTAAAATCCAGCACTCGATCGACAGCTTCAGCACCGACGTTCGGAAGCCCGGCAAGCAAAACTATCTTTTTGTGCTGGAGGATGACCTGACCGGAGACGTTATGGGGGTCTCCGGCATTACGGCCGCCGCTGGCCTCGACAGCCCGCTTTACCACTACCACAAAGGCGAGTTGGTGCATCATTCCCGTGAGCTCGGCATATTCAAGCGCGTTGATGTGCTGAACATGTGCAACCACTACACCGACTGTACCGAGGTATGCACTCTCTTCCTGCGCCCGCAATTCCGCCGCGCCCATGCCGGCAAACTGCTGTCAAAGGTCCGTTTTCTCTTCATGGCGCAGCACCCCCGGCGTTTTGCCAACACGGTCATTGCTGAAATGCGCGGGGTTTCCACCGAGGGCGGCCATTCCCCCTTCTGGGACTGGCTCAACGAGCATTTTGTTGATCTGGACTTTGCAGCGGTCACCAAACTGGTGGGAACCGGCAACAACGGTTTTATCGCTGAACTGATGCCAAAATATCCCCTTTACACCCACCTGCTGAGCAAACAAGCCCGGGCGGTTATCGGCCAGGTCCATGACAAAACCCGGCCAGCACTTCGTATGCTTGAGGCTGAAGGTTTCCGCCATAAAGGCTATGTCGATCCGTTTGATGCCGGGCCCACAGTCGAGGCAGAATTCAGCCAGATCAGCAGCATTGCCATGTCCGCCCAATGTCAGGTACAGGCGGTTGATGCCTGCACGCCCTTGCTCAGGCGACACAAAACTGAAAATCCGCCCGAGTTGCTGGCCATAGCAAACAGCCAAACCGGCGAATTCCGGGCAACAGTGACCGATCAGGCCACTTACCTGCCCCGGCATAACCTGCTACAACTGCCAGCAACACTGGCCAGGTCACTCGGTTTGGAGCACGGAGGATCAGCACGATGTCTTCAGCTGGCCGCAACAGGTTCACGTATGCTGCCGGATGTTGCCACGGCATCGAGCGGTTCATCTAACACGTCAATTTACGCCCACTAACACGTCCGTTAAGGAGTAACCCTATGCACTCAGACAGCACATCCCTGTTTCGCCACCTTTGGGATAACTATCGTCAGGTCACCCCATCGGCTGAAGAAATCCATCGCTTACTCGGAGACACTCAGGGAGGCGAGATCGTCAACGATCATATTGCGCTTCGCACCTTCAATCTTGAAAAAGTGAACCTGAGTAAGCTCGCTGAGCATTTTCTTGCCCTGGGCTACACCGAAGGCGGTGATTATCATTTTGAAGGGAAAAATCTCTACGCCAAGCACTTTGAGCATGAAGACCCGACCGCCCCTAAAGTGTTTATTTCAGAACTCCTGGTCGAGAAGTGTTCTCCAGAACTGCAAGCCGTGGTTCGTAACCTGGTCGACCAGGTGGACCCATCTGCCGTCACCGCCGACGACTTCCTCTATTCGGGCACTCATTGGCAGGTGGACTATGACACCTACCAGCAATTGCTGAACGAGAGCGAATACGCCGCCTGGCTGGCAGCCTGGGGTTACCGCGCCAACCACTTCACGGTCAGCGTCAATCATCTGGCCCGCTTCCACTCGGTTGAAGACATCAATAAAGTGCTTAAAGACGAAGGCTATGTGGTAAACAGTTCGGGTGGCGAGGTGAAAGGCTCGCCGGAAGAATTACTGGAGCAGTCTTCTACCATGGCTGACAGAAT
>JBBQMX010000249.1:0-4340 GCA_038329375.1 Pseudomonadales bacterium
TTCGGCATTCCGGTAGCGCTGCTGTTGTTCGGTGAGCAGGGCCTGGGTATCTATATTGTTTGTATGCTGGGCACCACGTTGTATGAAACCTCGGTCGGTTTCTATCTCGCTGCCCGCGGCCGTTACGGTGTCGCCGACTGCATGCGGCGGGTGGCCCGGTTACCGTCGGTCTATGCGTTTACGCTGGCGGTGGTTCTCAATCTGTCCGGACTTTCTATTCCGGATATCTTCCTGCCCCTGTTCGACAACTTACAGGGCGCCTACAGCATCTTTGGTATGATGATCATCGGCATGAGCATACTCAGCTTTCGGGGATTGGCGGGCAACATACGCTTCACAGGCCTCGCGTTCTTCGGCAAGTTCGTGGTCTGGCCGGCGTCGGCGCTTTTGCTGTGGTGGCTGGACAGTTGGTTATTCCATATCTACGACATGGCGGTTTACCAGGCCTTGTTTCTGGTGTCTATTACGCCGATGGCTGCGAATACCGTAGTCATTGCTACACTGCTGGACGCATCGCCACGGCAAGCGGCCGGCACGACGCTGCTGAGCACCCTTTTTGCGCTGATTTATATCCCGCTGATGGTGTCGTGGGTTCTCGGTCGCTAGTCGATTAACCCGGCGCCTGAGTCGCCAGTGTCGTCAGATCCTGGCGGATTTCGGCGCTGGGCAGGCCATCGCGAATCAATAACCTGGCTTTGCCTCGCTGATCGAAAACGTAAACGGCGGAACTGTGAGAAACATCATAGTGACCATTCTCATCCGGCGTGCCATAACCAAACGTGGTGCGATAACGCTTGGCCAGCTCCCGCAGCTTCGGCTCTTCGCCCGTCAGCGCCCTCACACGATCACCGAAGAACGATTCGTAGGAAGCCAACTGCTCCGGTGTATCCCGTTTCGGGTCAACGCTGACAAAGACAATACGGACATCTTCCTGAAGCTCGTCTGGCATCTGCTCAATAGCTTTCTTGAGCTGCACCATAGTGGTTGGGCAGACGTCAGGGCAGTGGGTGAAGCCAAAAAATACCAGCCTTACTTCGCCGCTGAGATCTTCTGCATTCACGGCCTGGCCGTTGCTTCCGATGAGGTCGAACTGCAGATCCGGCATCAGGCTGCTGATGTCTTTGGCATACCACTGTTCATCGTCGGAAAAGCAGCCCGCAAGCAGTAACAGCAAGAGGACAACAGTTACCCGGGGCATGACTTTTTTCCAATGCGTAATGATGATTGATCTCATTGGGGAGACTCCTGTGGTTTCCAGTCACGTTTGCCGGTCAGTCTGCTGTCTTCGTGCATGGCTCGCCTCAGTATGATCAGAATACCGATAATGCTCATCATCGCTGGCGGTACCCAGGTGATAACGCCACCGATAAGCTGATCGGTTTCCGGTGCCATTGGCCAGGCACGTCCGCATACTTCGTAAACGTCATAGACCATGCCGCGGTTAAAGACGATCCAGGCGCCGAGAAACATCTGGGGTAGTGCCACCAGGGCCAGCATCAGCATGCGCTTGCCGTAGCCGATAGCGTCTGACCGGGCTGGTGATCGCGGATCAAAAATCAGCCACCAGAACAGCATGCCGTCCAGCAGCATGCTCCAGTTCATAACCCAGTACAGGTCGCGGCTGAGCATTGCGTCAAAGTGAATACTCGGCCACAGCCAGAAGTAAATCAGGCCGACAAACAGAAAAGCAGCGATGAATGGCTGCTGAAGAACCCGGTAAATCAAGCCAAAAGGCGACAGTGAGGGCCGGACACGGTCAGGAATCTGACGATTCCAGAAGCGGATAATTGGCAACGGGTTCGCCAGCGCCATCAGAAATGGTCCCAGATGATGCAGAATCAGATGCTGGCCCCGATGGACAAAAAACATGTACTGGGAATAGTAATCAAAGACGGTCTGCATGACGGCATAACAGATGCCGAGCCCCAGCAGAAAAGTGAAGATGCGCAAAACCCCGGGCCGCTCGTCCGCCGGCATTAATCTCAACGCTGTAACATACAGCCCGAGCACGGTAACGAAGAAAATCACCGTCAGCGGCGAGAAGTCGTAAGGTAGCAGCATTTCTAACGAGAACATTCAATCACCGGAGAACTTGTTTAGGGAGCATCGGACACTCTGTTGGCGCAGCAGAAGTATCCATTCTATCGGGTAATACTGCAAAAATCCCCAGGTTTTACGTCCTGAGGGCTGATCGGCTGTCCCGCTTACTAGCCTGGGCTATATCGGTGCGGGCGTGGCGCATAACGCTGATACCAGAGGTCATGGCAAGGCCGCCCATTATGGAGGCAACTGCCAGGTCCGGCCAGGCGGTTCCGGTGCCGAAGACACCCAGCGCCGCGACCATAACGGCTACGTTGCTAATGGCATCGTTACGACTGCATAACCAGACGGAACGCATGTCGGAGTCGCCTTCACGGAAGCGGAATAACAACATTGCTACTACAGCATTGGCAATAAGCGCTACAAGCCCGACCACGCCCATTGTAAGTGGTTCGGGCGTAGCGCCATTCTGAAGAACCCAGGTTGCCCTGGCCAGTACAGCGATACCGAACAACGTCATGGTTATGCCTTTCACCATGGCCGCGCGGCCACGCCAGAGCATACCCAGGGACAGCACGCTGAGAGAGAGTATGTAGTTGGCACTGTCACCAAAAAAGTCGATGGCGTCAGCCATCAATGCGACAGATCCCGAATGCAGACTCGCCAGACCCTCTATCAGAAACATCGCGAGGTTGACCCAGAGCGCAATCCACAAAGCTTTGCGAAAGCCTGGAGCGGGAGACTTCGGTTCAGGAGGAGAACAACAGTTGGCCATAGGCACCTCTTAAATCAGATGACGCCTATTTAAAACCCTGTAGCTACTAGAGAGTCAACGGCCTTTAATATTTTTCTCCGGAGCGCCTTTGGGATGACGTTAGCGCTTACCATGGCTGCCGGGAATATGATTATGGCTGGCCGCAACGGGCTCGTGTTTCAGGCCGGCTGTCAGCCCGTCCAGGATGCGGCATTTGCTGACGGTGGTTTTTTCAGAGCAAGCCTGTTGCAACCGCTCCAGTGTTTTCTCAAGTTGGGCGAGCTCCTGACGCCTGTCACGAACATGCCTGAGATGCTGTGCCAGCAGTGCGTCCACTTCGCCGCAGTCGGCGCCGGGTTGTTCTGCTAGCCGCACCAACTCACGTATCTCATCCTGGGCCATATCCAGATTGCGACAACGTTTGACAAACAGCAGCCGCTCCACATGGTGCTGTTGATAGCGCCGGTAGCCGCTGGCCTCCCTGGCAGGCTCTGGAAGTAACCCGATCTTTTCATAATACCGTACGGTCTCAACCGGGATGCCGGTTATCCTCGATATTTCGCCGATTTTCATGGTTTTCCTCCGTTGCTCAGGCTGATGGCGAATTCGCTTCCATGATTTCTCAATGCGGCCGGGGAGCACGATCCGAGCCGTTAAACCGCCGTAACGGTCGGCATCAAAGCTTATCGGGCTCTCAGGTAGCGTGCTACGATCTCTGGCATTAGTGTCTCGTGTGGCTTTTTCTGTTTAAGTGACCCAAATAGCCCGAGCAGTGTTGTTCGATATCCCGGAGCCACCTCAATGACCTGGATAATAACAAAGTACGCGGTTACAGCAGCATTGATTGTGCTGATTTCAGAAGTTGCCAAACGCAGCGACAAGCTCGGTGCTCTGATCGCGTCGTTGCCTTTGGTAACGGTGTTGGCGATGGTCTGGCTGCATGTGGAAAATCAGCCTGCTGAAAAAATCAGTAATCATGCCTGGTACACCTTCTGGTACGTAGTGCCGACTCTTCCGATGTTTCTACTATTTCCCTACCTGATGGGCAAATTGGGCTTTTGGCCATCTCTGTTCGTAAGTGCCCTAGTGACTGTGGTCTGCTTCGCGGGTTTTGCCTTGGTGGTGAAGCGTTTTGGTATCGTGTTGCTTTAGTCAGGGTGTGAAGACACGGCGGGGGTTGGCATACTGAGTGATTAACCATTCTCAAGGAGAGACACGTGGATATAAAAACCTTTCAAGATCTGATCGAATGGACCAGAGATCTACATGGAAACCTGTCCTCCTGTTTTGCTGACTGCTCCAAAAAACATGAACAGGAGCGATCCCGTGCGCTGCTGGACTATCTGGCCAAGCATGAAGCAGAACTTGAGCGCATTGTCACAGAATTCGAACGACAGGCTGAAAGCAATGTTTTGGCAACCCGGATTTACGATCACATGGCCGATAAAACAATCCAGACACATCGGATCTGCAATGATCACTACGTAACCATGAATTTCGACGATATATGCCGGGAAGTGTTCGAATTTCATGACCAGATAATTGA
>JBBQMX010000250.1:0-4338 GCA_038329375.1 Pseudomonadales bacterium
CCCGATGCAAGTACCTTTTTCTTCAGGGATGCCACATCCTGCTGATCCACCAGGGCGTGGTTGACTTCCGGGATTGGGTCCTGCCAGATGAGCACCTCAGCCGGCACCTCGGGGCCAAGATAGCGAGCACGCGGCCCCATATCGCGGTGGGTGAGCTTGAACCAGGCGCGTGCGAAGGCATTGGCGAGCTCGTCGGGATTTTCATGGAAGCGTCGGGAGATTTTTTCGTACGCCGGATCCATTCGCAGCGAAAGGTCTGTGGTCAGCATTGTCGGACGGTGACGCTTGGAGGGGTCATGCGCGTCCGGGATAATGTCGGGAGCGTTCTTGGCCACCCACTGCTGCGCGCCAGCCGGGCTCTTGGTCAGTTCCCATTCAAAGCCGAACAGGTTTTCAAAGTAGTTATTGCTCCACTTCGTCGGAGTGCTGGTCCATGTTACTTCCAGCCCGCTGGTAATGGTGTCGCGGCCCTTGCCGCTGCCAAAGCTATTGGTCCAGCCGAAGCCTTGGGCCTCCACGCCAGCCGCCTCGGGCTCATTGCCTACATGCTCCGAAGGTGCGGCACCGTGGGTCTTGCCGAAACTGTGACCGCCGGCGATCAGCGCCACAGTTTCTTCGTCGTTCATGGCCATACGGGCGAATGTCTCGCGTATGTCAATGGCGGCGGCAAGCGGGTCGGGTTTGCCGTCCGGACCTTCAGGGTTGACATAGATCAAACCCATCTGAACCGCGGCGAGCGGGTTTTCGAGGTCGCGCGTGTGGGTCACTTCGCTGTCGTCGTCCTTGACCAGAACGCCATGACCTTCTTCAACTCCGGGCGATCCTTTTAAATAACGCACGTCGCCGCCGAGCCATTTCGTCTCGCGACCCCAGTACACATCCTGATCCGGCTCCCATACGTCCTGGCGACCGCCTGCAAAACCGAACGTTTTGAAACCCATGGTTTCCAGTGCCACGTTGCCCGTGAGGATGATCAGGTCGGCCCAAGAAATTTTCTCGCCGTATTTCTGCTTGATTGGCCAAAGCAGGCGTCGAGCCTTGTCCAGACTCACATTGTCCGGCCAGCTGTTCAGCGGCGCAAAACGCTGTTGACCGCGCCCCGCCCCCCCCCGGCCATCGCCTATCCGGTAAGTGCCTGCGCTGTGCCATGCCATGCGGACGAAGAATCCTCCGTAATGCCCGAAGTCCGCCGGCCACCATTCCTGGGAATCCGTCATCAACGCAGCGAGATCGGTCTTCACTGCCGCCAGATCCAGGCTGTTAAATGCCTGGGCGTAGTCGAAGTCCTGTCCCATCGGGTCCGACTTTGCTGAGTGTTGATGCAGCAGTTCCAGCGGTAACCGGTTGGGCCACCAATCACGGTTGGTTGTACCAACTGCAGCAGCTGCGCTGAATGGGCATTTGGCCTGGGCATTTTCGTTACTCATATCAAAGCTCCTTTTGTGCATTGCGATGGAAACCATATCCGAAATATTCTGTTCGAACAAATGCTCGCATGCGGGAAATTTTCTCAATGACGGCGATAGCAGTCTAAAGCTCCTCGGTCTGGAAGCCATGCGCCTACAGACGGAGCGCGGCAGGATCAACCGGTCGACAGGCAAAATTGCTGACCAAACCCTCTTATCCTTTGGGGCCACGTGAATAAAAAAGGGAGCCCCCGTCAGTTTGAACTCTAGGACTCGTTCAGGCAACCCCAATTGGTGTGAGTACAAGTCGCAAGCATCGTCAACTAACCATCAGCCGCCAGCGGAAAGCCTGCCCGTGAGGGCCAGCATTTCATCTTTCCCGTTGTTGTCGCGGATAGGCCGCAGTCGGTAGTCTTCAACACTTCCCGTGCTGGTGTTTTTAATACCGCTGTCATAGGATGCCGGCACCGCCGGACCCACCACTCGAACAGCCCACCATCCATACCCATGGGGAGAGGGTGAGGGGAGGATATCCACCAGCCTTCCCACATTTGTTCCTTTAATGATGTAAGCCAGATCACCGATTTTGCAGCGAAGCATGGTCCTTCTCCTTGTTAAAAGTTTTATTGGAAGGCGCATGTTCCGTAAAGAGCGCCATGTCATCCGTCCCTTTAATGCCCCGGATAAGCTTTGCGACATGTCTTCGGACAAGCTCCGAACCACATTGTCAACATTCCAATATGCTTATTTTCAATAAGAAATTCCGGTTACCCATCGCTGAAAACCCTAGTGCTTGATTGAGGAAAAATTTCCACCTCAATTTGGATCTTCCCTGGTTTTCCAGTGGAGAACCATCATGCCCCGGGTTTTGTCTGCTTTGCCCTGCACCCCCGAGCAACGCGAGATGTTGACCTCTCTGGCCCGAGGCAAAAAGATTGAAGCGCGCCTGAAAGAACGAGCTCACATTGTGTTGCTAGGCATTGACGGAGTCGGGGTTGAAGATACGGCAAAGCAAATGAAACTCAATAAAGACACTTTGTCTCCGTGGCACTGTGGTTTTTTTGACCGCTGGCGTGGCGGGCCTGCAGGGCCGGCCTAGCTGGGGAGCGCCGCGCATGCACGACCCGGAACTGCGCAAGCGTATCCTGACCCCACTCGAACTGGCGCCCTCATGAGGATTTGGCCACTGAGACGGCTGCCTGCTGGCGAGCACGTTGGGGATGGCCATGTGGCATGTCTGGGAAACTCTGCGTGCCGAAGGCATCGGTCTGTCGCGCAGGCGTTCTTGGTGTGTCAACCAATATCCCGACTTTTCCGCCAAGGCGGCAGATGTGATGGGACTTTATCTGTCTGCACCGGAAAACGCCATCATCTTCAGTGTGGATGAGAAGCCTTCCATCCAGGCTATCACACGTCCTACGGGCTTTTCTCCAGCTGGTAACAAGGTGGTTCAAGGTGACAAGGGCACCAATAAGTGCAACCGCACTATCACCCTCTTTGCGGCTTTGGAAGTCACGACTGGCAAGGTGATTGGCCGGGCGAACAAAAAGAAGACGCGAAAAGATTTTCTGAGCTTCATGGATTGAGGTCGTGGTCTCTACAGTTACGAACTAGTGTCGCGTCATGAGGTAGTTGTCGGATAAAGGCGTTTGAGCTTGACGCGGGCATCCTTGCTCGTGAACTGCCAGTTGACTTTGACCTGAAGGTGGTCGCGGCGGGCCTGCCAGGCAGCAACCTCGCGTCGCACGGTTTCAATGCTGTCGATACGCCGGCTCAAGCACTGGCCCACCATGACATTGATTTCGATCTCGGCCATATTCAGCCAGCTGCCGTGCTTGGGCGTGTAGACGAACTCGAAACGATCCCACAGCGCCTTGGCCTGCTCGGGGGCAAACGCCTCGTACAGCGAGCCTGGGGTGTGCGTGTTCAGGTTGTCCATCACCAGCGTGATGCGTTCGGCATCGGGGTAACTTGCGGCAATATCCTGCACGAACACCGCCCAGTCCAGTTTGGTCCGCCGCTCGGTGACCTTGCTCAAGCGCCGCCCGGCCAGCGGCTCGCTGGCCATGAAGACGTTGCACACACCGCAGCGTTCGTACTCGTAGTCATGGCGCTCGGGCCGCCCGGGCGCTGCGGCAATGGGCTCGCGGGTCTCACGGATCAGCTGGCGGGGCGTTTCGTCCATGCAGACCACGGGATTTCTCGAATCGTAGGGCCGGCTGTAGATGTCCAGCACCTGTTCCATGGCCGCGACGAAGGCTGCACTCGCTTGCGGGGCAATCACCCAGCCGACTTTCCTCCAAGGCTTGAGCTCGTTTTTTTCAGCGCCCGGCGCACCGTCTCGTGCGAGACGCTCTCCACCAGTTCGAGTTCGACCAACCGGTCGGCCAGCAGCCGCAGTGACCAGCGGGCCTGGCCTTCGGGCGGCGCCGAGCAGCTCAGCGCGAGCAGCTGCGCTTCCAGGCGGCCATCGATCTTTAGGTCGTACTCGCATTTCGAAGGCTGGCGGTTCAGCGTCACGTCCAGGCCTTCGAGGACAAACTTCTTCTTGATCCGGTCCACCTTGCGCTCACTCACGCACAGCATGGCTGCGATGTCGCAGGTGCGGGACCGCTCGGCGCGGCGCCCGGACTGGTCGCAGTTGAGCAGTATCAAGGCATTGATGACCTTGGACGCCGCATGCGTGCCTTTGCCTGCGATGCCTTGCAGCTCGACTCTTTCTGGCTCTGACAAGGTGACTTTGTAATGTTCCATCCCCCATTGTCCACGTCACATAGCGCATGACGCGACACTAGTGGCCACCGTGCCAGGCGACCAGGCTTTCCAGCCGCTGGCGAAATCGGCCTGCCCCTTGGTCAAGAAGTAGATGCAGAAAACCGCCGGTGGAGTGCGGGGAATGTTTGAGTGATCAAAACCCAAAGCATACTTAAAA
>JBBQMX010000251.1:0-4318 GCA_038329375.1 Pseudomonadales bacterium
ACAAGCTGCACCCTCGTTTGACCTCGGCACTGTTGTCGATAAAGCGAGGATGCTGGCGCAGCAGCCCTATCAGGCGCCGGTAGAGGTGCCCCAGTTTCTGCGAGAGCTGACCTACAACCAGTATCAGGACATTCGTTTTAATCCAGAGGCCAGTCTGTGGAGAGAGTCAGAGTCCAAATTCCAGGTGATGATGGCTTCGCCGGGAACCTACTATGGCCATGCGGTTGCGATTAACGAGATTAATACAGAAGGTGTGCAGCCGGTTCCCTTCGAGAAGGCGAATTTTAATTATCCCAACGATACCCTGGCCAAGCGCATACCAGCCGATCTGGGCTATGCCGGATTTCGACTGACTTACCCAATGGAAACGGCCACAATCCAGAACCAGTTTCTGTCTTTTGCAGGTGCGAGCTATTTCCGGGGAGTCGGCAAGAACAATCGCTTCGGGGTGTCTGCCCGGGGTATTGCGATTGATACGGGTTTGCGTTCCGGTGAGGAATACCCCGCATTTATCGAATACTGGCTGGAACGCCCGGCCGCCGATGCAAATTCAATGATGGTGTATGGTCTGTTAAATGGTCCCAGCGTGACGGGTGCCTATCGCTTTCGGGTGTTCCCGGGGGACGCCACGCGTGTTGAGGTGACGGCTACACTTTTTATGCGCCGTGGGGTGGGCTTGTTGGGCATCGCACCTCTGACCAGCATGTTCTATTACGGTGAAAATACCCCTCGTCCCCACGGCGAGTGGCGACCACAGGTCCATGATTCGGACGGCTTGCTCGTCAAAAACGGGGTCTCGGGCGAGTGGCTCTGGCGGCCGCTGATCAATCCTCATGGTCTGCGAATGAGCTATCTCCAGACCGAGAATATCCGCGGGTTCGGGTTGCTACAGCGTGATAGCGATTATGCTATGTTCGAGGACCTCGAAGCCCGATATGAGAAGCGCCCAAGTGCCTGGGTCGAGACCAAAGGCGATTGGGGTAAAGGTGAGGTCGTATTGGTGGAGATTCCCAGCCGATCGGAAACCAACGATAATATAGTCGCATTCTGGCGGCCAACAGAGCCAGTGGGAGCGGGTGGAGAGATCACCCGTGAGTACACGTTGCACTTCGGGGATGCGTCTATCACCGGGCAGTCTTCGGCAGTTGCCAAGCGAACGTTTATCGGGGATGGCAATCGTGTTGGGGGCGGCAATGTGGACGGTGCTTATCGCATCATCGTCGATTTTGCCGGGGGCGAGCTGGATACGCTCGACGCCCAGGCTTCAGTGGTGAGTTCTGCTACCGGTAGCACCGATGTCGAGATTCTCGAACATTTTGTGGAGTACAGCGAGCCAGACAAAAGCTGGAGGCTGTCGATGCTGGTTCGACCAGCCCCTGCGGCATTGATGTCAGTTCGGGCCTTCCTGAGCCGGGATGGTGAGCCGTTGACCGAAACCTGGACTTATGAATTGCCACCGGATTCGGGTGTGCGAGGGCAGGCTCGGTAAATCAAAACACACAAGGACGGAGTGTCATTATGGCAAGAGCATTGTGTCAGCGAGCGCTTGATCGTGTCCTGGCGTATCTTGGGGGCTACGGAATCCCGCCGACTCACGATGTCTGCCGGCAGGCCTTGCAGCTGGTGGATGCCGCCCTGGCAGGAGGCAGTGAGGGTACAATAGCCCGCGCGATGGATCTTATTCCCGAGTATTTTTCCCTGCCTGAAATCGATGTTCCCCCGCAACGTCCGGAGCTCAGGCGCGGCAGTATAGGATACTGGCGCAATGCCTGAATTGGCAGGCTCATCACAACGCTCGGCAGTATCGCCGCTGTCGCCCAGCCCGGAGACCAGCCTGAAATGGCATGGGGTAGCTACAGTGCGGCGTGCATTGCTGTCACTTTTTGTCTTCGGTCAAACGTTGGTGGCCTGCTATCTCCTGCTATGGGTGCTGCCTTACCACGGTGATACCTGGGTTGAGAAAGCCCTGGTCGCGGTCTTTTTCCTGTTATACGCGTGGATTGCGGTGGGCTTCTGGACCGCAATGTATGGATTTGTCCTGCGTCTGTTCGGTGGTGACAGCTACTCGCTGCTCAAGCGCCACAGTGCCGACCAGCTTGCCGCGACGTCGCTGGCGAAAACCGCCATTGTCATGCCGATCTACCATGAGTCCGTGCAACGTACCTTGCGGCGTTTGCGAGCGGTCTATCGGGATCTTGAGCGGGTTGGGCGGTTGGAACACTTCGAATTTTATATTCTGTCTGACAGTCGGGATCCGAACGTCTGGCTGGAAGAGCAGGCCGCCTGGCAAAGCATGTGCGACGAACTGAGCGCCGAGGGTCGGCTGTTCTATCGTCGGCGCACTCTGAACCAGAATTACAAGAGTGGTAACGTGGCGGACTTCCTCCGCCGTTGGGGTCGTCGCTACAGTTACATGATCGTGCTGGATGCCGACAGTCTGCTGAGCGGGCGGACTCTGGTGCGGATGGTGCAGTTGATGGAGCTGGAACCGGCGACCGGTATCCTGCAAACCAACCCCACGTTAATTAACGGCCAGTCCCTGTTCGCCCGACTTCAGCAGTTTGCCAATCGGGTCTATTCACCGTTGTTTGCTTCCGGTCTGGCAGCTATCCAGATGGGCGATGCCGCCTTTTGGGGACACAACGCCATCATTCGTGTGGATGCATTCATGCAGCACTGCGGTCTACGCAAGTTGCCCGGCTTCGGTTTGTTTCGTGGCCCGATCATGAGCCATGACTTTGTTGAAGCAGCTTACATGGGCAGGGCAGGCTACGAGGTCTGGCTGGAACCCGGGTTGGGTGAGAGTTTTGAAGAATCGCCGCCCACCATCGCAGACGAACTGACCCGTGACGAGCGTTGGTCCAAGGGCAATCTCCAGCATCTTTGGATCATGCTGTTTGAGCGCAAGTTAAGATTCGCCCACCGAATGGCCTTCCTCAACGGTATTATGGCTTACCTGGCGTCTCCGCTCTGGTTCTGTTTCCTGGCACTGTCGACGGCAGAAGCGACGCAGCTGGCGTTATCCCCCATCGATTATTTTCCCGAAGGCCATCAGGACCTTTTCCCGCTCTGGCCGGAATGGCGCCCACAATGGGCTATCGGGCTGGCGTTGAGTACCGTGGTGTTGTTATTCCTGCCCAAGTTTCTGGCCATCATTTGGCTACTGGTGAGTCGACAGGCAAAGTTGTTCGGCGGTTTTCTGCGGTTGCTGAGCAGTGTGGTTGTGGAAATTCTCATCTCGGTGTTGCTGGCACCAGTGCGTATGCTCGCTCACAGCCGATACGTGCTCGGTGCGATGTTGAATTTTTCTCTGAGTTGGGCCGGTCAGAACCGGACAGAAGAAACCACCTGGCGGGAGGCGCTGGTAAACCAGTCTCCCGGGATGCTGGCGGGGCTGGCCTGGTCGGGATTTGCTTATTGGTTGGACCCTTTATTCTTTTTATGGTCATTGCCGATCGCGATACCGCTGGTGCTGGCAGCGCCCACCTCGGTGCTGCTGAGTCGTGTCGGCGTTGGTAAGGCGATGGCGAAGCACCGCATGCTGGTGATTCCGGAAGAAGTTCGACCGTCGGAGCTGTTGGAAGATGCCGTTGACGAACGTCGTCTTTTGCCTCAGGTGCAGGGTCTCACCCGATTTGAGGAAGCCGTCCTGTCGCCCCGCCTCAACCACTTGCACCAGACTCTGGCCAGGAAGCACGGCAGCAGCGTCCGCCAGAACACTCACGAGCGATTGGCCCACCTGTGTATGAGCGAAGGCCCGGACGCACTGACTAACAGTGAACTGAGCCACCTGTGCCGTGACAAGGAGTCTTTGGCCTGGCTGCATCAGGCCGCCTGGCGAGCCAGTCCTGACAGCTTTTGGGGCCATCGGTTATTGGTGCTAACGGCATCGGACAGGGAACTCGACGAACCTGGCTTTTAGTCCATTAGCCATAGTGAGCAAAGCCATTAAACACTTTGAGAGGATCTTATGGATCGGCGTACTGTTTTAAAAATGGCCGCGGCGCTAAGCGCTTACGGGTTGACCGTGCCGGCGCTGCTGACCAGCCGGCTTGCAATGGGCAAGTCCGTCGGTGACGCTCAAAAGTTCGATTTTGCCTGGCTCAAGGGGCATGCCCGTACGCTGGCTTCTGAATCCTATGTGTCCCATAAGGGGGAAACCCCGGAAAGCCTCAAGCAGCTTTCCTGGGACGACTATCAGGCCATTCAGTTCCGCTCTGAAAAGTCACTCTGGCAAGATGAAGGCAGCGCTTTTCACGCTCAGCTTTTTCATCTCGGGTTGTATTTCCAGACCCCGGTAAAGATTTACGAAGTGAAC
>JBBQMX010000252.1:0-4310 GCA_038329375.1 Pseudomonadales bacterium
TTGGTGGAGGCGTTGGTGAAGGCGTTGATAGCCTTTGCGTGCTTGATGATGCCGCCGATGTAGAAGATGGCGATTTCGCTCAGGCCCGCGTAGCTGTCGCCCGCGAAGATGTTCTTGCCATCCTTGCTCAGGGACATGTGAACGTGCATGCCTGAACCATTGTCACCGACGACCGGCTTCGGCATGAAAGTAGCTGTTTTGCCGTAAGCGTGAGCCACGTTGTGCACGCAGTACTTGAGAATCTGAACTTCGTCGGCCTTCTTGACCAGGGTGTTGGCGCCAACACCGATTTCACATTGGCCAGCGGTGCCCACCTCGTGGTGGTGTACTTCAATTTCCAGGCCCATGGACTCCATTGCTGCACACATCGCGCCGCGCAGGTCATGCAAACTGTCGACTGGAGGAACCGGGAAATAGCCGCCTTTGACACCCGGACGGTGACCGATGTTGTTACGCTCGAAGTCGTCACCGGAAACCCAGGCCGCTTCTTCTGAGTGAAGCTCGTACATGGAGCCCTGCATGTCGGTCTTCCACTTGGCGGAATCGAACACGAAAAACTCGGGTTCCGGGCCGAACAGGGCGCTGTCGGCAATGCCGGTAGACTTCAGATATTCTTCAGCGCGACGTGCAACAGAACGCGGGTCACGCTCGTAACCCTGCATAGTAGAGGGCTCTACGATGTCGCAGGTGATGTTGACGGTGGTTTCTTCGGTAAACGGGTCCAGAACGGTGCTGGAGTCATCCGGCATCAGAATCATGTCGGATTCGTTGATGCCCTTCCAGCCAGCAATTGATGAGCCATCGAACATTTTGCCGTCTGCAAAGAAATCATCATCGACTTCGGTGGCCGGGATGGTTACGTGCTGCTCTTTACCGCGGCTGTCAGTGAATCGCAAATCAACCCATTTGACTTCGTGTTCTTTGATCAGATCAATTGTTTTCGACATTGTTCATACTCCGTAGGTTTACCCGTATCGTGGGCGAGTTCTTTATTCGTTTTTTGCCGGATCAGTCGTCCACACATGGTAAGAATGGGGTCTCTGACGTCCGACCTTTTCGTCAGGTTCGGGCAGCTTATCAAAAGCTTTCATTCCTTGCCTGCCTATTCAGCTGTTTTCATTTAAGCAATCTGTTTGCCAGTTTTTCCGCGGTGCGCCAGAAGGGCGCAGCTGAGCGGGTTTTGAGCATTTTTGGCGCCGGGGTTTGCGGCGTGCCGGCGCAACACAACGAAATTACTGCTCATTAATGGTGCGCTGCGTTATCAAAAGCACAAATATGGTGCGTTTTTAGGGGGCGACTATAAAGATCCAAATACAGGTCTTTGACAGATAGGCATATCTCTACATAGTTACTGCGCGTAGTTTCCGATATAATGCGCGCCCTTGGTTTAGGCACTGCCGTAATCCATTAACCGTTACTTTAAAGATTTGAGATGGCATGCGCGCTTATAAACGCGTACACAAGACCCTCTCACGTCATCATGTATACCGCAGGATACCCGTTGTGATTGAGAAACTTCGTAATATCGCCATTATCGCTCACGTCGACCATGGTAAGACCACGCTGGTGGACCAGTTGTTACGCCAATCCGGCACGCTGGACCGAAAAGAGCTCGAAAGTGAGCGCGTCATGGATTCCAACGATCAGGAAAAGGAACGCGGTATTACCATCCTGGCCAAAAATACCGCGCTGAAGTGGCACGACTACGACATCAATATCGTTGACACGCCCGGGCACGCCGATTTCGGCGGCGAAGTTGAGCGGGTAATGAGCATGGTTGACTGTGTGCTGCTGGTGGTTGATTCCATCGACGGCCCGATGCCGCAAACCCGTTTTGTGACCCAGAAGGCCTTTGCTGCCGGCCTGCATCCGATTGTTGTTGTGAACAAGATTGACCGTCCCGGTGCCCGTCCGGATTGGGTAGTCGACCAGGTTTTTGACCTGTTTGACAACCTGGGTGCCAGCGATGAGCAACTGGATTTCCCGATTGTATTTGCCAGTGCCCTGAATGGCATCGCCGGGATGGATCACGAGAACATGGACGACAACATGGATGCCGTTTTTCAGGCTATCGTTGACCATGTACCCGCACCCAATGTTGATCGCGATGGTCCATTCCAGATGCAGATCTCCCAGCTCGACTACAACAGCTTCCTGGGTGTGATCGGTATTGGTCGTATTGCGCGCGGTAAAATCAAGTCTAACTCTCCGGTAACCGCCATTGGCGCTAACGGTAAAAAACGTCAGGGCCGTATCCTGAAAATCATGGGGCATTCGGGCCTTCATCGTGTGGAAGTTGATGAAGCACAGGCCGGAGATATCATCTGCGTGAGCGGGCTCGATGAACTGCACATTTCCGACACCTTGTGTGACCAGGCCAATGTGGAAGCATTGCCGCCGCTGACGGTGGATGAGCCGACCGTGTCCATGACTTTCCAGGTCAACGACTCGCCGTTCTGTGGTAGGGAAGGCAAATATGTCACCAGCCGGAACATCAAAGAGCGTCTCGAGAAGGAGCTGCTTTCTAACGTCGCCCTGCGGGTTGAAG
The DNA here is from genome assembly GCA_038329375.1 of Pseudomonadales bacterium. GTDB lineage: Bacteria > Pseudomonadota > Gammaproteobacteria > Pseudomonadales > Oleiphilaceae > Marinobacter. The sequence goes on from JBBQMX010000252.1 coordinate 2,549, forward strand.
ACGGCGAAACGATGGATAAGTTCAAGGTATCCGGCCGCGGTGAGCTGCACCTGTCGGTGCTGATCGAAAACATGCGTCGCGAAAAGTTCGAGCTCGCTGTTGGACGTCCTGAAGTGGTGATCCGGGAAATTGACGGGGTTAAACAGGAGCCGTACGAAAACGTTATTATTGATATCGAAGAGCAGCATCAGGGCGCTTTGATGGACCAGATGGGGGTGCGTAAGGGCGATCTGACCAATATGGTTCCGGATGGCAAGGGCCGCATGCGCCTTGAATACACTATTCCAGCGCGTGGCTTGATCGGTTTCCGGAACTCCTTCCTGACCATGACCTCCGGCTCAGGCATTCTGACGTCCACCTTCAGCCATTATGGTGAGATTAAAAGCGGCGACATGACTGCCCGTCAGAACGGTGTGCTGGTGTCCATGGCGACTGGCGCAGCGCTTACGTACTCGCTGGAAACGTTGCAGAGCCGCGGCAAGCTGTTTCTGGACCCCGGTCAGGAGGTTTATGAAGGCCAGCTGTTTGGTATTCACAGCCGTGACAATGATCTGGTGATTAACCCGACCAAAGGCAAGAAGCTCGACAACATGCGAGCTTCCGGCAAAGACGAAGTCATCGCCCTGGTGGCGCGGATCAAATTTACTCTTGAGCAGGCGCTGGAATTCATCGATGAAGATGAATTGGTGGAAGTAACACCCAAGTCGATCCGTCTTCGCAAGAAGTATCTGACCGAAAACGACCGTAAGCGAGCCCACAAGAAGTAATCTGCAGTAGGTTAATACGAGAAAGGGGCAGATGTGAGCTGCCCCTTTCTCGTTGACTTCAGCTAAACTCCGGTTACACCCTTAGCCCGGAGCTGTCTATGCTCACTCTCTATCCCGACATCAAGCCTTATGCTGAACATCGTTTAGCGGTCGATGCGCCCCATGAGCTCTACATAGAAGAAAGCGGTAACCCAGAAGGTATACCAGTTATCGTGGTGCACGGCGGCCCCGGGGGAGGATGTGAGGACTATTACCGGCGCTTTTTCGATGCCGAGAGGTTTCGTATCATTCTGTTGGATCAGCGTGGTGCCGGGCGGTCTACGCCCCTTGCTGAGCTGAAGGGCAATACCACCGCCGATCTGGTGGCTGATCTTGAGAAAACCCGCCAATTCCTGGGCATCGAGAAATGGCTGATGTTCGGGGGTAGCTGGGGCTCCACGCTCAGCCTCGTCTATGCTGAAGCCTACCCCGAAAGAGTGCATGGCCTGATTCTTCGGGGCATATTCCTGTGTCGGCCTGAGGACATTCAATGGTTTTATCAGCACGGTGCGAGCCGGATTTTCCCCGATCACTGGCGGGATTTCGTAGCGCCCATACCGGAGTCCGAGCGTGATGACATGGTGAGCGCCTACTATCGTCGTCTGACCAGCAATAACGAGCTGGAGCAAATCCAGGCGGCCAAAGCCTGGTCAATCTGGGAGGGGCGCTGCGCTACTCTGCACCCAAACCCCAGAGTGGTCGAGCATTTTGGGCATCCCCACGTGGCCATCGCTCTTGCCCGCATTGAGTGTCATTATTTCATCAACCAGGCGTTCCTGGAGTCAGGCCAGATTCTGAAAGATGCCGGACAATTGGCGGAGATTCCGGGCGTTATAGTTCATGGTCGTTACGATATGGTCTGTCCGCTCGATAACGCACTGGCGCTGAGCGACGTCTGGCCGGATGCCGAACTGCGTATTATCAGGGATGCTGGGCATTCCGCTTCCGAACCCGCC
>JBBQMX010000253.1:0-4284 GCA_038329375.1 Pseudomonadales bacterium
AACGGGGTGATAACAAACGCTGTCAGAAAGATGTTGAAGCTCACTGGACCAGGAAACATGGCAAGACCGACTACGGCCACAAGAACCCCACCAGCGTGGACAGGCAGCACAAAGTGATCCGCAGCTATTTCGTGGCGGTGTTCAGAACAGTATTTTCTGCATAATAAATATGGTTATTTCTTCAAGTATCGGTGTGAATACGATGGCGAGATATTCCGATAATCAATTACGTTCTTTAATTCGCCTTCAATTGAATAGCCCGGTACCAATCGAGCAGCGTATCAAAGGGCTCGACGCGGCCGAAACACAAACCATCGTTGACGATGTGCTGCATTGTTGACGATGTGCTGATAGTCGGTGGCGATTTGTTCTATCCGGTAAGGTCAGCGTCCGGATTCGTGCTCCTGCAAATCCACCATTTACACCATCCCTGACGATCGCACTCCGTTTGTTTCGGCCATGAGTATACGCGGGGCAAGCGACGTATCGTTTTCAATATTTTGATTTCCAACACGGGTGACTACTTGCGTAATCACGTTCTCCCTTCATCTGTGCGGCATGGATGGAATGGCGAGCAAGAAAACGGTACACGGCGCGGCTATTGGCCACATGAGGCACTGATCCGAGTTCTGGCGGCATTTTGTGTGTAATAACTATGTGTTCGATAACGCACCGAATAACCAGACTTTCTATGTAAACATTGCCATGCGAACCTTGAATTTTGCGATGTCCTGAACAGTTTATTTTTGGAGAGCGCGATGAAAAACCCGCAAGACATGGACAAACAAATGGGTGCGATGCAGGAAAGCATACTGAAGATGCATGAACAAATTCACACGATAATGGACGTGAAGAATCCGCAGGCGCGCGAGCGGCTTATGCAAGGTCGCTGACATATGGTGCCCCAGCATATGGAGACAATGAAAGACGGGGCATGATGGGCGGTGAAGCGAAAAGCAGCATGGACGCAGGAAAGTAACAAAAAGTCGATCAATTGCATAAACACTAGCACGATGAATTTGCGGCCAGTGTCGCCGGGAAAAGTGCCAGCAAGGGATCGCCCTATCTGCAGACGTCGATCTAACCAACTTACGTAAGGAGATTAATCGCATGAACGCAACAACCAAAATAGTCCTCGTCATCGCGTTTGTCGTCGCCGTGGCGCTGCTTCTGCTGTTCGGCGGCGGGGCGATGACAGGGTCAACGATGAGCGGCGGGATGATGGGAAGCGGAACGATGGGCGGATTCGGTTGGATGTGGATACCTACTTTATTTATCTCCGGTCTCGCTGTCCTTCTTGTATGGGCTATTTTCGAGCAGAAGAAGTGATCAGAAAACGCCACCAGAGCAAGTGGAATACGAAATTGCAGCACGGCTATATTCAGTAACAAAAAACAGCGGAGCGGTCACGTTTGTAGACAGACCGCTGTAATAAAAGCCACTGCTGACAGGTGCGACAACCTGTCATGCAGAGGCAATGAGCCCGGCCCGGAAAGTTGGGTTTATCGCACAAATGGTTTTTAGGTCAGGCAAGGTGGTGACGATCGTGTGATGATTCCTTGTAATTGAATTCCTTATTGACTGGAGCTACCGAATTCGCCATCTTTGTACTTTTCGTCTTCTCCTCTGCCTGCCAATACTCAGTCTTGGCGCCTGTGGAGAAATGGCGACATTGCCGGAACAGGCGAGTATCGGACCTCATCCGACGCTGCCGCTGCCAAACCCAACGCTGATACCGACCGTCAACATAGCTCCGGCCAAAGGCTGGCCCATTGGCGCGACACCAACGCCTGCTCCTGGCCTTGCTGTCAACGCCTTTGCGAGCGATCTCGATCACCCGCGCTGGCTCTATGTTCTACCTAACGGTGATGTGCTGGTTGCCGAAACCAATGCCCCACCCAAACCTGAGGACGGTACTAGCATCAAAGGCTTGATCATGAAGCTGGTCATGAAACGTGCGGGTGCCGGCGTAACAAGTGCTAATCGCATCACGCTGTTGCGCGATGCGGATGGAGACGGCATCGCTGAAACGCGCACGGTTTTCTTGCAGGGCCTGCATTCCCCCTTTGGCATGACACTCGTCGGTAACGCCCTGTATGTTGCCAATTCCGATGCACTTCTGCGCTTCTCCTATCACAGTGGCGAAACCCAAATAACAGGACCCGGCGTGAAGGTGATTGATCTGCCTGCCGGCCCGATTAACCATCACTGGACCAAAAATGTGATCGCCAGCCAAGACGGTTCGCGGCTCTATGTCACTGTGGGTTCGAACAGCAATGTCGGCGAAAACGGTATGGATAACGAAGTCAACCGCGCCGCTGTTTTGGAAGTCGATCCAGCAAAAGGTCATTCGCGGGTCTTTGCATCGGGCTTGCGCAACCCCAACGGCCTTGCCTGGGAACCGCAGAGCGGCGCGCTCTGGACCACGGTCAATGAACGCGATGAAATCGGCAGTGACCTGGTCCCGGACTATATGACGTCGGTGAAGGATGGCGCTTTTTACGGCTGGCCCTACAGCTATTATGGCCAGCATGTCGATATTAGGGTAAAGCCGCCTCGCCCCGATTTGGTTGCCAAAGCGGTCACGCCGGATTATGCGCTCGGCACACATACTGCCTCGCTCGGCCTGGCTTTTAATGAGGGCAGCCTGTTACCGAAGCGCTATTCAGGCGGCGCGTTCATTGGTCAGCACGGCTCGTGGAACCGTAGACCACTGAACGGCTATAAAGTGATTTATGTGCCCTTTGCCGCCGGGCTGCCTGCCGGCGCACCTGAGAACATTCTCACCGGTTTCCTCAACGCGAACGGTGAAGCGCAGGGTCGGCCAGTTGGCGTCGTGGTCGACCAGACAGGCGCGTTGCTGGTTGCCGATGATGTCGGGAACATAGTATGGCGAGTGACATCCGCTGTGGCGAAATAGTGGCCGTCGCCGGTCTATGCTGGTAAGGCAAGACGGGTTGATGACAAACGATACTCCGCATCGTGCCAGCGGTGTTAGTAACCGGTGCCGCGGGCCGTATCGGCTACGCGGTGATGCGACGCTTGCACAAAACGCTTCGACAATGTCGTCGGCTTCGACCGAGAACGGCACCCCGATATTTGGACAGGTCGCTTAGGAGTTATGTCCACCTAAATTACGCCGCATCTTCCAGCTTTTGACGATACTATCGCTCTGATTCGGTATCGTTTTCATACTTTGATGTTTGCACTCGTGATTGCAAACTCAATCCAGTTTGCCAGCCGTTGTTTCGCATGATGCATGGATTCATGAGCATTTAGATAGACTTCTTCGTACTTAACGCTACGCCATAAGCCTCTCTACAAACACCGTGTCTCGCCAGGCACCCCTACCATCTGTGCTGATACGAATTGAGTACCCTGCTGAAGGTTTCGCTTACTCAAGTTCAGTTTTGGGAAAACAGTTTGAATGCCCATTTTGCGCATCAAGCGGTAAACCCCGACAGAACTGCGAATCTACAATATACCCACGACCTGCTTGAGCTGAAGTAGCGCCAGAGTTGCGTCATAAACCGCATTGTCGTGATTGTTGTGGGCCTGCATGCGCAGTGTCTCCGCGTCAAGTAGAGCGGTGTTGCTGATCAGCCCGGCCTGGTAACGATTGCGGCTCGCGACCAGATTCTCTTCAGCCTGCGCAACAGCACCACCAGCAATTTTAATGCGCTCATGGGTCTGCGTAACGTCCAGCCAGGCTTGTCGTACCTGTAAGGCGATAAGGCTATTCAGTTCATCGTGTTGGGCCTTCATTGCTGCCGCCTGGCGTTGTAATGCGCCACTTCGGTGTCGGCTCACGCCGCCGTCGAATATGGGCCACAGCAGACTCACGTTGGTTGTCCAGACATTTTCATGCACCTGAAATTCGTTTTCGAGGAATAGATACGAAGTGTTCAGGTTTATCTGCGGTCGGGTGATTGCCGTGGCCGTTTTCGCATCGTAGTCAAGTGCCACTGTACGGTGCTCCAGAACTTCTAAATCGGCGCGATTAACCAGTGCAAGCGTAGTCAACTGGTCAACCGTTTCAGTTGTGGAATGGCGATTGAGTTTAGTTTAAACGGCGTATCGAGCGGTCGGTTGAGGAGTTGGTTGTAGGTGCTTCGCGCAATATCCGATTGATACTTTGCCTGTAAGGCTTGTTGACGGGCGTTGGCGAGAGTCACCTCTGCCATTAATACATCATTGCGGGCCACCATACCCTGACGGTAGAGATTTGAGGCATCAGTCTGGTGAGCGGTGACACTTTGCAGGTGACTGTTAACCAGCCGCATT
>JBBQMX010000254.1:0-4252 GCA_038329375.1 Pseudomonadales bacterium
GATTCGGCAGAAGCATCGAGCCGGAACTGATCAAGCCGGAGGCTGGCGACGACCAGAATCAGGGCAAATCCAATAAGAATGGCGACAGGGTGGGCAAGTACGACTCGACGATACAGCGACGTGGCAGTGTTCATAGACATCCATGGGAATCTGATTTCAGGTCAGGATGCAGTTTGCCACAGATCGCGCCCTAATGGGCCTCAATCCAGTGCTTTGACCGGAATCTGGTTCGCAGTCGGAGTAGGTACCGCAGGCACTGCCAGGCCGAGATTGTTCTTCTCGAACACCCGGTCGGCCCGGTAGCTTGAGCGCACCATCGGGCCAGACGGCACTTCCAGAAAGCCTTTTTCGAGGCCGATGTCCCGATAGCGGTTGAATTCTTCCGGGGTGACGTATCGTTCAACCGGCAAATGATTCGGGGTGGGGCGCAGATACTGGCCCAAGGTCAGAATGTCGACGCCAATCGCAAGCAGGTCATCCATGGTCTGCAGAATTTCTTCGTCTGTCTCGCCGAGGCCGAGCATCAGGCTGGTCTTGGTTAGCACGTCCGGACGATATTGCTTGGCGTGGGCCAGCACATCCAGAGTTTTTTCGTAGCCTGCCCGAGGGTCACGTACCCGGGTGGTGAGGCGCTTGACGGTTTCGACGTTCTGGGCGAAGACATCCAGTCCGGAATCTACCACCTTCTCCACATGCACCATGACGGCATCAAAGTCCGGCGTTAACGCCTCAACGGCCACTTCAGGCGTGCGCTGTTTGATTGCGGCGACGCAGGCCGCGTAGTGGGCCGCCCCGCCATCTTCGAGATCATCCCGGTCCACAGAGGTCAATACGATGTAGCGAAGCCCCATCAGTTCAACGGATTTGGCGGTATTCTCCGGTTCGTCATAGTCCAGCCAACCGTTGGGATTACCGGTATCTACAGCACAAAAACGACAGGCGCGAGTGCAAACAGATCCCATCACCATGATGGTGGCGGTGCCGTTGTTCCAGCATTCGCCGATATTGGGGCAATGGGATTCCTGGCATACAGTGCTGAGCTTGTGATCCTTCACATTCTGTCGTACTGCCTCAAAGCGCTCGCCTCCCGGCATACGGGCGCGCAGCCACTTGGGCTTCGGCCCGGCCGGCATGTCGTTATGGGCAGTTCTCTTGATACCATCCTTGATGGCGGAGAAACCGTGCTCATTGCGGAATTTTGACCCACTTTCAATGCGGGGTTTTGCGCTGTTGCTCATGACAACCGGGCTCTCGATTTGCAGGGAATTAATGTTCAAGGGTAAGGATTACGGCGGCTTGATACAAGATAAATAGGGGTAAACACGGGGCCAGGCGGGCGGACATTGGTATTACAACATCGCTCCGGAGAACTGGCGACGGGAACCCGGAAGCTCTTGCCCGTCGCACTCTAAGAGCCTGCTATGCGGTTGCGGCGTCCAGCGCCTGAATGATGTCCGCAATAATATCATCGATGTGCTCAATGCCGATGGACAGTCGGACCAGATCCTCGCTGACGCCAGCGGCTTTCAGTTCATCCGGATTAAGCTGGCGATGGGTGGTGGTGGCCGGATGGCAGGCCAGGGACTTGGCGTCACCGATATTCACCAGCCGGTAGATAAGCTGCAGGGCGTCGATAAAGCGCGCGCCCGCGTCCAGCCCGCCGGTAATACCGAAGCTTAGAATCCCTGAGGCCTTGCCGCCGCAGATCTTGTCGCAAGTGGCTTTATAGGGGCTATTGGCCAGAGCAGCGTAGTTGACCCATTCTACCGAGGGGTGGTTCTGCAGGAAGTTCGCCACCTTCTCCGCGTTCTCGCAGTGGCGCTCCATCCGCAAAGCAAGGGTCTCCAGGCCCTGCATAATCAGAAACGCATTGAACGGCGCCAGGGCTGCACCGGTATTCCGAAGAGGCACCACACGGCAACGTCCGATAAAAGCCGCGGCGCCCAGTGCTTCGGTGTACACCACGCCGTGATAGGACGGATCCGGTTCGTTGAGCATGGGGAACTTCGCTTTGTTCGCCGCCCAGTCAAACTTGCCGGAATCGACCACGACGCCAGCAACGGTGGTGCCGTGCCCGCCGATGTACTTGGTCAGCGAGTGCACCACGATATCGGCACCGTGGTCGATGGGCCGGCAGATAAACGGCGTGGCAACGGTGTTGTCCACAATTAACGGGATACCGTGTTTGTGGGCAATTTCGGCCCAGCGCTGAATATCGACGACGTTACCGGCCGGGTTACCGATGGACTCGCAGAAGAGCGCGCGGGTGTCATCGTCGATGGCTTTTTCTGCGGCTTCGAAGTCATCGTGGCGTACCATGCGGCAGTTGATGCCCTGATTGGGCAGAGAATGTGCGAACAGGTTGTAAGTGCCACCATAAAGCTGGCCGGTGCTGACGATGTTGTTGCCCACTTTACAGATTGTCTGCAGAGCATAAAGAATTGCGGCCATTCCGGAAGCTACCGCCAGCGCACCGACACCGCCTTCAAGCTGGGCCATGCGCTCTTCGAGGACCGCATTGGTCGGGTTCATGATTCGGGTATAGATGTTGCCCTGAACCTTCAGATCAAACAGGTCGGCGCCATGCTGGGTGTCGTCGAACGTGTAGGACGTGGTCTGATAGATGGGCGTGGTGGCCGCGTGCGTAGTTGGATCGCCGTTAAAGCCTGCGTGCAGGGCGATAGTCTCCGGTTTCATGGTGTGGCTTCCCTTTCAGTCATAGTTGGGTGATAACGTCTGAGCGAGTATGCCACAGAGATTTAAAAATTCGGAGCAGGGCAAAGGTGGGCTAACGTGGATTCCAGTCATAAAAAAACCCGGCTCTTTCGAACCGGGTTTTTCGAATACTGGTAGCAAGGGGCGGAGTTGAACCGCCGACCCCAGCATTATGAGTGCTGTGCTCTAACCAACTGAGCTACCTTGCCAACACCGCCTGGAGCCATAACGGCTCTAAACGAGGCGCGTATTCTCTGGATTTTGTCGGAACGTGTCAACCCCTTTTGTCTTTCAAAAGGCTTGTGGAGGTGTGGCCGCTTGCTGAGCCAACATCGTCGACAGCGACGGTCACGAGGCTCAACAGGCGGCCATCCTGCTGGCTGAACCAGGCGGTGAGCTGCTGTCCTGCCCGCCAGTCCTCCGAGAGGTTCTTCAGCAGGCGTACCTGCGCGCGCCCGGCCACGGAACATTCGAGTAGTTCCGCATCCTCGAAGTAGAAGCGTTTTCTGGTTAGAGGATAGAGCGCCTTGAACAGGCTCTCCTTGACTGAGAAAGCAAGAGTTATCAGCTGGCCCGGCCGCTGTGCAAGTTCCGACCGGAAACGCTGGCGTTCCGGTATGGTCAGAATTTTTTGAGCCAGCTTTGTGGCGCGGCTATCTGACAGCAGCGCTTCCGCATCCAGTCCGAGGCTCAAATAATGTTGGCTGCTGGCGACAATGGCAGCGGCCCAGCCATGACTGTGAGTGACGGAACCAGCCGTGCCCGCCGGCCAGCATGGCGCACGGTCGGCTCCCAGGGAGGGTGCTGCGTGGTATCCGGTAACGAATTTGACTGCTTCTCTGGCGCACAGTCGGCCAACGAGATATTCCGTTTTACGCTTGTCAGCTGCATCTGTGAGCTCTGGCGGCAAGAGTATCCGGCACTCTGAAAAGGCATCGGGAGTAAACGTCCGAGGGTCATAACGCGTGTTAACCAGCCGGGCACCCGGAAGTTCCTGCGCCCAGGGCCAATAGGCCTTCAGGGGGCTACAGCAGGGGGGGGTGAGGGTCACAATCCGTGTCCCGGGCGCGTGGAAATGGCCCGAAGGCCAACCATGCAAGCCGATCGGAGGGGCTGTTTAAACGTTAAACCGGAAGTGAACGACATCGCCGTCCTGGACGATATATTCCTTGCCTTCCAGCCGCCATTTGCCCGCATCTTTGGCTCCTGCCTCACCGTTGTATTTAACAAAGTCATCATAGCCAACGACTTCAGCCCGGATAAAGCCGCGTTCGAAATCAGTATGGATGACGCCAGCAGCCTGGGGGCCGGTAGCGCCAACTCTGACGGTCCAGGCGCGGACTTCCTTGACACCTGCGGTGAAGTAGGTTTGCAGGTCGAGCAGGCTATAGCCGCCACGGATGACGCGATCAAGGCCTGGTTCGTCCATGCCCATCTCTTCCAGAAAGACCAGTTTCTCGTCGTCTTCCAGCTCGGCAATTTCCGCTTCCAGCTTGTTACAGATCGGCACCACGACGGCATTTTCTGCCTCGGCAAT
>JBBQMX010000255.1:0-4252 GCA_038329375.1 Pseudomonadales bacterium
CCCGTAAGGAATCTGCGGCGACCTTGCGATCTTCCTCGGTATTCAGGTAGTTCGGGGCGATGGCCGGCGCGTCTTTCGGGTCGCGGCTGCGAATGCGCACCGTGCCCCGGCTGCCGGGGTTGAGGTTGCAGACACTTGCAGTGATCGCCGGAAAACTGTGCAGTGGCTGGCCGAAGGTATCCAGGCTCAGGGGCTGCACGTGGTACTGAATGTTGGCGTAATCGTACGCTTCGGAACTGCGGGTAAACGCGCACAGTTGCGACGGTGCCATGCTCATGGGGCCGGAGCGCTTGAGCAGATATTCCAGGCCGATCTGAGCCTTGCCAAAAAGCGAATTGGCCATGGTGTTCAGTGTTTTGGCACCGTGGACTTTGTAGATAGAACGAATCTGCAAATGGTCCTGCAGGTTTTCACCAACACCTGGCAGATCCGCCACCACAGTAATGCCATGTTCCTGCAGGAGGTCTGAGGGGCCGATACCGGAGAGTTGCAGCAGTTGCGGCGAGCCAATAGACCCGGCGGACAGAATGACTTCTTTCGCGGCCAGAGCCTGCACTTCATCCCCGCCCGCTGTTGAGACCCGAACCCCAGTGCAGCGGGGCTGGCCACCTGCCACCGTTGTCGTGCTCAAAGCCAGTACCTGGGTGGAATGCCACAGTGTGAGATTATCGCGATTGAGGGCACTGCGAAGAAACGCTTTGGAGGTATTCCAGCGCCAGCCCGAGCGCTGGTTCACCTCGAAGTAATCGACGCCCTCGTTATCGCCCCGATTGAAATCGAGGGTGCGGGGCACTCCTGCTTGCACCGCCGCTTCAGCGAAGTCTTCAAGCACCTGCCACCTCAGTCGCTGACGCTCGATACGCCATTCTCCGCCATGGCCATGAAATTTGCTGTGGGAAGCGTCAGCATCACCGCCTTCGTCGAGCCGGCAATGGTCTTCATGACGCATGAAATCCGGCAGGCAGTTATCCCAACTCCAGGCATCGTCTCCGGTCACGTCTGCCCAGTGGTTGTAGTCGCGGGCCTGGCCGCGGATATACAGCATGCCGTTGATGCTGGAGCAGCCACCCAGGGTTTTGCCCCTCGGATAGATCAGCGAGCGGCCGTTAAGTCCGGGAATGGCGTCAGTGCGAAACCGCCAGTCAGTGCGGGGGTTGTCGATGCAGTACAGGTAGCCTACCGGGATGTGAATCCAGTAATAATTGTCACGTCCACCCGCTTCGATCAGCAGCACCCGGTTTTCCGGGTTGGCGCTGAGACGATTGGCCAGCAGACAACCGGCAGTGCCAGCGCCTATCACGATGTAATCAAATTCAAACGCTTGTCCCGGGATTTTGTTGTTGTCGGACATGCTTAATCCTCACGATTGTCTGGCTACGATCACTCTTGATTGAGAATATCGAGGTAACGTGGGTATACAAACACGTGGTCGCGTTTTTGGCCAGAATCTTATCATTGTTGAGTCCCCGAACATTATCAGCTTGAAAAGCCTCCCGCGACCACAGAACGTTTGCAGGACATTTCGAGCAAAACTCATACTTCCATTGAGGGCGGAAAAACACGCTCGGGTGAAAGCTCCGGTGGCAAGCCCCGATACATTGGGCCTGTGATAGCGCTACACTGTCCATACGTTATTCGCCAGGCAGGAACAGACACTATGAGTGACTTGAACTATGAGATTGATGGCCAGGTCGCCTACCTGACCATGAACCGCCCGGAAGCCCGCAATGCGCTGTCCCTGGAAATGCGCGCCGAAATCCGGGATCGTTTGCAGGAAGCAGAGCTCAATGACGACATTCGCTGCCTTGTGTTGCGCGGTGCCGGTGAACACTTTCTGGCTGGTGGCGATGTGAAGTCATTCTTGGCGTTCACCAAGCTGCCACCGGAAGAGCGCCGGCTGACCTTCCTCAACCGTATTCATGGCCTTAATACCATCATGTATGCCATGCGGAGATTGAATAAACCGGTAATCGCCAGTGTTCGTGGGGCGGCGGCAGGTGCCGGGGTCAGTCTCGCGCTTTGCTGTGACATGGTGGTGGCTTCCGAGGATGCTTTTTTTACCCTGGCTTATTCAAAGATTGGCAGCAGCCCCGATGGTGGCGCTTCCTATCATCTACCCCGTCTTGTGGGCACCAAGCGAGCCATGGAGATAGCCCTTCTGGGTGACCGCTTCACCGCTCAAGAGGCGTTGGGTATGGGCCTCATCAACCGTGTGGTACCTACCGAGGAGCTGGCAGTCAAGACCAAGGAACTGGCGGATCGGCTGGCGAATGGCCCCACCCGCGCCTATGGCAGTATCAAAAAGCTGATTCTGGCAGCCTCCGACAATTCCCTGGAGCAACAATTGCAGGCAGAGGCCGAAACCTTTGGTGAAACGGTCATGGCCGAGGACTGGGTTGAGGGCGTGGTCGCGTTCAACGAGAAGCGCAAACCGGACTTCAAAGGCCGCTAATTCGAACCGGTCTTTGTCCAGCGGATGTCAGCCGCCGGATTTGCGCCGTTCAAGGTTCAGTTGGCCTTGGTTATTCTGAGCCTTGCGGTTTCATATTCATCACGTAATTGAGCGACGGCTTTCGCCACCGGTACCAGCTCTGTGATACCACCCACCCCCTGGCCGGCACCCCAGATATCTTTCCATGCCTTTGGTTTGCTGCCGCCGGCGGAGCCGAATTTCATCTTGCTCTTGTCGGAAACCGGCAGGTCTTCGGGATCCAGACCGACCTTTTCGATGCTGCCGCGCAGGTAGTTGCCATGGACGCCGGTAAATAAATTGGTGTAAATGATATCGGACGCGGACGACGCCAGAATCATATCCTTATAACCCTGCTCGGCATTGGCTTCCTCGGTGGCGATAAAGCGTGTACCCATATAAGCCATATCGGCACCCATTACCTCGGCGGCGAGCACTTGGCTGCCTTTGGTGATGGCGCCGGCAAGGATAACCGGGCCATCAAAGAAGCTGCGTATTTCCGATAGCAGTGCAAAGGGGCTGAGGGTGCCAGCATGGCCGCCAGCGCCGGCAGTAACCAGAATCAGGCCATCCACTCCCATGCTGAGCGCCTTCCTGGCATGACGAATAGTCGTAATATCATGAAATACCAGTCCGCCATAGCTATGGGCGGCTTCCACGATCATCGGGTTGGCCTGCAGACTGGTGATGATAATGGGCACCTGGTGCTGCACGCACACCTGCATGTCGTGTTCCAGCCGGTCATTGGTTGAGTGGGCAATCTGATTGACTGCGTAGGGCGCGACTTTGGCGTCCGGATTCTCCGCCTTGTAGGTAGCCAGCGCGTCTTCGATTTCGGTCAGCCATTCATCCAGCTTTTCTGCTGGCCGGGCATTGAGCGCCGGGAAAGATCCAATAACTCCGGCCTTGCATTGTTCGATAACCATTTTCGGGTTGGAGATGATAAACATTGGCGAGCACAACACCGGAAGGGTCAGTTGGTCTTTGAGTGTATCTGGAAGGCTCATGGCAGTTTGCTCCTGCTGAAAGGGTAAATAAGGCTGGGCGTTACAGCACCAGATAAAGTGTTACATACATAATGGCCAGCACGCTGGCACTGAACCACCCGTTCCACTCAATACCAAAGCGTAAAGGTGATACGCCGGAAAAACCGGAAATAAAACGCAAGGACGCAGTAAACGGTGACGCACCCGCAAAAATCGCCCAGGTGATTGCGATAACCGAGGCCTGTACCTGCGGGTGAATATTAAGATCGGGCAACTGCTGCAAAGCGCCCAGTATCAGCGTTACGGTTATAATCGCGTTGATGCCGATGAACGCAAAAGCCAGCATAACCAATGAAATGCAGACCATCAGGGTGGCATTGCTGATATTTGCCTGGGTCAGAAATTCGCTGGCGGCGACCGGGTCTATAAGGGGAATCAGGATCACGCCGATAAACCCGGAAGCGGCGAATAAAACCACTTCATTGCGCTGGTTAGTGAAGGTTTCGGGGAAGGATCTACGCATGCGCCGGAGTATCAAGCCTCTTTTTATGCGAGTGGGTCTTCCCTTGTATTGTACCCAGATCCACGTCAGGCCAATCGCCGGAGCGCACATCAGCAGTGCGGAAAACAATGGTAGCCCGGTGATCTGTGAGATCCCGAAGGCCAGGCTGGGTATCAGGGCTACCAGAGCCACCAGGGGGATAAGGTGGATCAGGTTGCCGCCGTCGACGTATTGCACCTTGGGACGCTTGTAGGCAAGGCGATCCAAGACGGCGCCCCAGAGAATAAATAACAG
>JBBQMX010000256.1:0-4235 GCA_038329375.1 Pseudomonadales bacterium
GTTGTGACATGTACCTCTTCAAAAAGCCGTAACTTCCGGGTCGGGTATGCAGTGGGCAAGGGTGCAAAGCTTGATGATGCGGTAGCGGAAATAGGGCAAGTTGCGGAAGGGATATACACACTCTTGCTGGTTAAGCAAAAGTCTGAGGAGATCGGTATCTATATGCCGTTGGTTCGCGGGCTTTATGACATTCTTTACGGTGGTGCTTCTATCAAGGCCGTTATCGGCAGCCTGATGATGGCGGTACAGAACTCTGACGTTGAGTTCATATTGCCTCGCGTGCTTACTCAGTAACCCACTTCGGAGCTACCCATGTACTTGCTGATTATGCGTCATGGCGAAGCAGGCTGGCACACTCAGGACCAGCAGCGTGCTTTGACGGAGTCTGGCCGCTTTGCATCGGCCGCTGTTGCCAAGCAGATAGCGGCATCCCCATGGCGACCTGAGTACATCTGGTGCAGCCCGCTGGTCAGGGCGAGAGAAACCGCGGCGATCGTCTCTGAGCTTATCAATTGCCCGGTTGAAGAGAAAACGTTTATAACTCCGGATGATGACCCGGGTGAGTGTCTGGAGAGGCTTGAAATGGCATCCCAGGACAATCTTATGCTGGTTTCACACATGCCGTTTGTGGGCGCACTGTCTACTCTCCTCGTTGATGGGCACCGGCGTGGCATTCCCTTTATGACCAGCCAGGCGGTGTTGCTGGATATGCCTATCGCTGGTCCCGGTTGTGCAGACATCCGGGCTCAGTTTTTACCATGATACCAGGTCAGGAGCGTACTAAATGAGCCAGGAACCGAGCGCAATAGAAGCACAATTGAAAGCTGCCCGCACCGGTCAAAAGGGGCTGCCGCCGATAGATCAATGGCATCCGGAACTGTCTGGCGATATTGATATACGGATTGCCCGTGATGGCGGCTGGTTTTATAAGGGCGCGTTGATGGAGCGACGGGCTCTAACCAAACTGTTTTCCACCATCATGCGGCGCGAGGATGACAACGAGTACTATCTGGTGACTCCGGTCGAAAAGTGGCATATCCAGGTTGAAGACACTCCGCTGCAGGCTCATTCGCTCAAAGCCGTCGGTGAAGGTGAGCACCAGGAGCTGTATCTGACCACCAGCGCAGAGGAGATATTGCTCATCGGGAAGGCCCATCCATTGGTTGTGGGTAGCTATCCCGGGTCCGATGAGCCGAGGCCCGTGGTGAATGTTCGCCACGGTTTGGAGGCTCGCCTTGTGACTTCCGCATTCTACGATCTTGCCAGTTATGTCGTTGAAAACCCCAAAGGTTTCTCTAATAGCTTCGGTGTCTGGAGCGACGGCATTTTCTTCGAAATCGGGCAGGGGGCTTGAATTCCGGAAAAGCGCCCTTAACTTTAGCTATGGAAAAGTCAGTCTGACCCTTGTTAGACTTGTCTTCTGAATGTTGTCAGAGCTTGGCTCTCTTACGGGCCCGGTGATCGTCAGTTCCGCTGCGCAGTCTGCTGTTCAAGACGACTTTCGATTACCCGCATGTTTAAATTCATTCAATCATTGCGACACGCAAGGAGATCACATGGCCCAACCTCGTGTTGTCACCATCCATTACACGCTCACAAACGACGAGGGAGAGCAGCTTGACTCCTCCCGTGGCGAAGGTCGTGAGCCGTTGACCTATCTGGAAGGTGCTCAGAATATTATTGGTGGACTTGAGAACGCATTGAACGATAAAGATTCAGGCGATGCGCTGAAAGTCTCTATTGAAGCTGCTGAAGGCTACGGTGAAATCAACGAAGAGCTGGTCCAGCCGGTTCCCCGTACGGCCTTTGAAGGTGTTGATTCCATCGAACCAGGCATGCAGTTCCAGGCACAGACTCCGGGCGGCCCGCAGGTTGTCCGTGTGGTTGAAGTGAGTGACGAGACTGTCACTATTGACGCTAACCACCCGCTTGCAGGCCAAACCCTGCATTTTGACGTGGAAGTCGTCGAAACTCGCGAAGCGAGTGAAGACGAAGCAGAGCACGGCCACGCTCACTGATCATCGTGGTGTAGTTGGCAAATAAAAAAACGGCCCGTAACGGGCCGTTTTTTTTGGACTGAACCTATTACATGTTCGGATAGTTGGGACCACCGCCACCCGCAGGTGTCACCCAGGTAATATTCTGGGACGGGTCTTTGATGTCGCATGTTTTGCAATGAACACAGTTCTGCGCGTTTATCTGGAACCGCTTACCACTGCCATCATCCTTATCAACCACTTCGTACACGCCTGCAGGGCAATAACGTTGAGCGGGCTCATCGTATTTTGGCAGGTTGTGCTCAATAGGAATGTCCGGATCCGTCAGTTTCAGGTGAACCGGCTGGTTTTCCTCATGGTTGGTATTGGATACAAATACGGAGGTCAGGCGATCAAAGGTCAGTTTGTTATCCGGTTTCGGATAGTTGACTTTCTTCGAATTGGCCGCTTCTTTCAGCGTTGCATAATCCGGTGTTGTGTCATGGAACGTGAAGGGCAAGCTTCGATGCAAAATGTTCTGCTCGAAGAATGCAATGCCACCACCAATGATATTTCCGAACTTGTGCATGGCCGGACCAAAGTTGCGTTCATTGAATAGCTCTCTATAGAGCCAGCTATTCTTGAAACGGTCCGCAAAGCTGGTGATTTCTTCTCCGCTCTTGCCTTCCTTTAAAGCCTCAAATACTGCTTCCGCGCCAAGCAGGCCGGACTTCATGGCGGTATGGGAACCCTTAATCTTCGAACCGTTTAGCGTGCCAGCATCACAGCCCAGTAGCAGACCACCCGGGAAGCTCATCTTGGGTAGGGAATTAAAACCACCCTTGGTCAGGGCACGAGCACCGTAAGAAACCCGTTTCCCGCCTTCCAGATGCTTGCGGATTTCCGGGTGCAGCTTCAGCCGCTGGAATTCTTCAAACGGGTTCATGTGTGGATTGCTGTAGGACAGGTCCGCAATCAAACCTACATACACCTGTCCGTTTTCCAGGTGATAAAGGAACGTGCCACCGGTAGAGCCGGTTTCCGTGAGTGGCCAGCCTGTGGTGTGGACCACCAGGCCTGGTTCATGATTGGCCGGGTCGATGTCCCACAATTCTTTGATACCGATGCCGTAGTGCTGGGGGTCTTTGCCCTCGTCCAGCTTGAAATCCCGAATCAACTGTTTGCCCAGATGACCGCGGCAGCCTTCGGTGAACAGGGTATATTTGGCACGCAATTCCATGCCCGGCATATAGCCGTCTTTTTCGCTGCCATCCTGGGCGACACCCATGTCACCGGTGATAATCCCTTTTACCTGACCATCTTCTATGATGGTTTCTGCTGCGGCAAAGCCAGGATAAACCTCCACACCCATACCCTCGGCCTGTTCCGCCAACCAACGACAAAGGTTGCCCAGGCTGATGATGTAGTTGCCATGGTTCTGCATGCTTTTGGGAACAAATGCTCCGGGAACCTTGAGGGAAGATTCCTCGCCACGCAGAACAAAGATGTCGTCCCGGGTTACAGGGGTGTTCAGCGGAGCGCCTTTCTCTTTCCAATCCGGAAAAAGTTCATTAAGGGCGGTTGGCTCGAACACGGTACCAGCCAGAATGTGAGCACCAATTTCAGAACCTTTTTCCACGACGCACACGGTTTTCTCTTCGCCGGCTTCCTGAGCCAATTGCATAATACGACAGGCAGCCGATAAACCGGCCGGCCCACCGCCGACGATCAGAACATCAAATTCCATCGATTCGCGTTCCACGTTGGTCTCCTTAAATTTCTTGGTGGCTATAAGGATCTCGGCACTGACTGGAGGCTGTTGTTGGGCAGCCCCATAAGTGACGCTGGGTGATCCTGTTCTCTGTTTTAAGTTAGGGAGCCTGTTTAGCCGCGTCCAGGACAAGAGCCCTATAATAGCGGACTTAAAGGTCTGAAACGACTATGAAAGCCCAATGAACGACTGACTCACTTGAAGATAAGGATATAATATTGGAGAAATCAAACAAACGTTTGTTTGAAATTGCCTCTATCCTTTGGCATTGTAACCACATTGTACAGTCTCCATGCTTTGAAAAATGAAGGCCAGCAATGCAAGTTGGCAGAGTGGTATACTTGGCACTGCACATAGCTCAACCCATGAGGCGATTTATAGTATTGTCTCGGTGGGCAGAGGCAGTCAAGGCCTGGAATGCGGCTTTCATGCGTCCGCCGGGACTATTGACCCATTCAGGCTTTGCCTTCAGTATTATGGCGCCCAAG
>JBBQMX010000257.1:0-4232 GCA_038329375.1 Pseudomonadales bacterium
GCCGAACCGCCTACACAAACAACAGGGAAATGTTTTCGGTCTTTATTTGTTTGCATTGACAATCACTCCTTGATTGGAAAATTCTGGCATCGCTAAAATTCACTTGACGAAACATGGCAAACTCTCCTCAAGCAAGATATACCGAAAGCTGGCACACCGTACACTACAATTGCCTGGACGTAGATCACCAACGCTTCAGTAAGACCCTGAAACTGAACAGCAGAATCCGGGACAGCTTTATTTTCCTATTCTATCAACCCCGACCTCGGAACAAGGCAGCTCATCATCGTGATGGATATATCCCTAAAAACCGCTTCTGAGGCGATCACGCTCGGAAACCGGTCGTAGACCATTCGACGGCAGCTTGATGTCCGGGCTTCGCTTTTCCTGACGCAGTTCGAGTAAGCCGGTGATTCGCGGTTTCGCCCCCCGGTTGCATCCTGACACAGCTCAGGAATCTGGGTAACCACCCAGTCCACGGCGACACTGCGCTCGACAGGGTTCGCAGCGACGTTGCTGAGCCGGCTGGCATCAACTGGCTCTGGCTGTTCTCGGGTTTGGTTCCATAGAACGAACAGCAGGGCCGCGGATACCATTACAGCGGTGGCTTTGGGAAGCTTCATGGACACCTTTATAATCCGGGAAATCAGGTTCTGGATGATAGACGCTCAGGGAGTTTCTTTCCTGGTTTCTCACTTTTCGTTCGGCCGTGTCGGAAAATCTCCGGCTAAACCATTGCCGCAGACTTTCGTTCAGATACTGAATATTGGCAAGACCTATAACCCTAACTCTAACTTCGAAAAGCCTCATTATCGGCGCCGAACAGACACCTGGCGGCCTGCGCCTTTTCGGTGATCCGCTGAGTGCGGATTCTGCAGGCATCGTTGCTTGATCGGGCAAGGTCGGCATAAAAAATAAATCCTGGTTTTATGTCCGGGTTTTAATGCAGGCGATTTGACGCCACCAGGCGGGGTCTATAACTTCAGAACCGAGGTTGCATGGTTGGCATTGCGGCGTTTGGAGCACCGATGTGCAGGCCTCCGTCGGATACAACCCAACTCCGCTGGTCTCTATGGAAGAAGGAATACGACATGGTTACACGTCTCTCTGCCTTATTCGCCGCAGGATGCCTCGGTGGCCTCGCCACCGTACTCACGCTCTGGCTGTTCGGAATGCTGGGGCTTTCCGCAGCGCTGGGTGTTGCACTCGCGCCCCCACTCACACCGCCTATGATCTATTCATTCATGATATGGGGCGGCATATGGGGGTTTGCGTTCCTGTTGCCCCTCGGTAGCATGAACATGTTCGCGCGCGGGCTGCTGCTGAGTCTTGGGCCAAGCGTCGTGCAGTGTCTGGTGGTGTTCCCGATGAAGATGGGCGTCGGGCTCCTGGGTCTGGACCTGGGCACCCTGACACCGGTTCTGGTACTGATTTTCAACGCAGTTTGGGGACTCGTGGCGGCCTGGTGGCTGACACGGCAGGAAGCCGGAGTGATGGTCAACGCCTGAGGGGTTTCGGGACAGGAGTGTCCCACACGCTCCTGTCTTGCACTGGAAAAAAATTCATAGCGAACGCGTCTTCAGCACATCCGGCCTGAACACAGCCGTGGCCAGCACCAAGAGAAACGAGGCCCACACAAACACTTTGTTCACAAACCAGTTGGTGCGCCAGATGGACCATTCCGGGTCAGCGAGGAAGCGGGTGAATAAGGTCGTGATGATCAGGATTTCAACCACGGACATTCCTATCGCCAGCACGCACGTATACCTTGGGCGCGTCAGCAATGCCCAGGCCAGCCAGATGTGGGCAATCGGCCACAGGTCCCAGTAGATATAGGTTGCCCACTCTTCACCGCTGGCCAGTGCAAATGCGATCGGGAACAGGTATTTGATGAAGAGGGTCCAGGCCGCGAGAATCAGAAACAGGTGCGCAAGAAACGTAAGCCAGGGGTTTCCAGACAGGTTCTGGAGATTTTTGGCAGGCAATGCCATGTCGGCGCTCCTGTTCTTTGAAATCACGGCATTCGAAAACAACGTTGGACGATTATGACCGCTCTGAACACTCTAGCAGACCAAACAGGAGCCCCAATGACACGCCCAAACCGCATCTACCTGGCCGGCTCGGAAGTCTTCTTCCCCTCAGACGATCACCGGGCCATCGACTCTTCGCGACTGACCCGCCAAATCATATTGCCCACATCATCCGCCACTAAAAGCCCGCCCTGCCCGTCGATAGCAACGCCAACCGGACGACCCTGGGCTTTATCGTCGGCATTGATGAACCCGGTGAGTATATCGACCGGCTGACCATCAGGCTCCCCGTCTGCGAAAGGGACAAAGATGACTTTATAGCCGCTGCGAGGTTTGCGGTTCCAGGAACCGTGCTGGCCAACAAACATGCCTTTGCGGAATTGCTCAGGCAAGGTATTGCCCTCGGCGGCAGTTAGCCCCAGTGAAGCGGTGTGCGGCCCGAGGGCGTAATCGGGTTTGATGGCCTGGGCCACTTTTCCCGGATGCTGCGGCTTTACGCGCTCATCCACATTCTGACCAAAAGAGCTGAAGGGCCAGCCGTAGAAACCGCCATCTTTTACCGATGTCATGTAGTCAGGCACCAAGTCACTGCCGAGCAGATCACGCTCGTTGACGGCGACCCAGAGCTCGCCGCTTTCCGGCTGCCAGGCCATACCCACTGGATTGCGCAGGCCGGTGGCAAATTCGCGATTTTTACCGGTTTCCGGGTCAATTTCCCAAATGGACGCGCGGCCTTCCTCCTTCTCAAGACCGTTTTCGCCGATGTTACTGTTAGAGCCAACACCGACGTATAGCTTACTGCCGTCCGGGCTGGCAATCATGCTCTTGGTCCAGTGATGGTTGATCTTCCCGGCGGGCAGGTCGGTGATTTTGGTGCCTTCGGCGGTGATACGTGTCTGACCCTTTGCGTAGGGGAAGCGCATTACCGCGTCGGTGTTGGCAACGTAAAAGTGGTTTCCGATCAGCGCCATACCAAAGGGGGACTGCAGGTCTTTCAGCAGCGTCGAGCGTTTGTCGGCTACGCCGTCACCGTCACTGTCCCGCAGCAGGGTAATCCGGTCGGCGCTGGGAACGGTGGCACCGGCCTTTTCCATGATAACCCCCTGGATCCAGGAACGAATGCCCCCACCACTGTCCGGCTTCGGCTGGGCATTGGTTTCGGCGACCAGCACATCACCATTGGGCAGTACGTAGAGCCAACGAGGATGTTTCAGGTTGCCCGCGAAGGCAACCACCTGAGTTCCCGCGACGGCGTCGGGTTTTCCGCCGGAGGGCCAGCCGGTGGCTTCGGCAATATTGACGGTGGGAATCAGGGATTCGCTCGGGCTGGGTAATGTCGGATCAGGGCCGGTTCCCTCGGCAACGGAGAGTTGAGCTACATTCCCGCAGGCAGTGAGCGTGAGTGCCAAACCGATGGGTAAGAGCAGGTGGCGCCGTTTCATAATTTTCCATTACAGTGTCGGTATTTGCTGTAACTTCTGAACACCGGGACACTGTTTGTGCAGGCGCTGAAAGCGCTCGTGCACAAACAGTGTTCAGACGGCCCTAGTTGTTTTTGGTCGCTTCTTTTGCCTTGTCGCCCATGCTCTCGCCACCCTCAAGCACGTTGTGCCACGCCGAAGAAGTTGCTTCCTTGGTGCTTTCCCAGGCGCTTTCGCTGGTATCTTTCGTGTTCTCCCAGGCCTGGCTTAGACTTTCCTTGGTCTGGTTCCACCAACCCTCGTTGTATTCCGGAAGCTCCTTCACAGCATCCTGAGTGGCTTCCATATGCACTTCGTAATCAATCTCGTCAAATACCTTACTGTTCTTCTCCTGTCCGACCTTGACGGTAAAGGTTCCACGCTCGGCTACCACCTCGCGGCCACCCATTCCAAGGACTGAACCCGTTTCGATGATCAGCGAATGAACCGACATATCGTCGCTTAACAGGATGTCTTCTACTTCACCAATTTCCTCGCCGCCAGCGTCATAGACATCGGCATCAAGCAGTGCTTCGACCGAATACAAGCCCTCCGTCGCGGCCGCCGAAAAGCTTAAAGCCATACTCCCTGCCAACAGGGGAACGCCGAATTTCCGAATCAGTTGAGTGCGCATTGTGTTCTCCTTTCCTTTCCTTTGCTTTGGGTTGATTCCATTTTTCCTCAGCACAGCGCCTAGGCTAGCCTCTTAGTATCGGACCATAGCCCCTGATCATGGTCAATC